>NZ_JCBCBS010000140.1:0-4450 GCF_059864205.1 Pelovirga sp. | reverse complement strand
GTCATTGGCCGATCTGAACTTTGATGCTTTCAGATATCGTTTATGTGAATACTTCGACAAGGGCTTTCTTGTCGATGACGAAACAGTGCTCGAAGATTTGCGAACCGCCCAATCCCTTGAGCAGTCCCAATGCTGATTGTTTCCAACACAAGTCCGATTATCTTTCTGGAAAAACTGGGCGCTTTAAATCTCCTCAGTGAATTGTTTTCGCCTATCCATGTCCCCGAGGCCGTCCATGATGAGCTAAGAGGTCTAAACCTCCCTCAATGGATCAACAAAACTCCGATATCGCCGTCCGGTCGCCAATTTGTACAGGGTGCCCTTGGCAGACTGCATACCGGTGAACTTGAAGCGATGGTTCTCGCTCGGGAGATTCAAGCCGAACTGGTCTTGCTGGATGATTTTCTGGCCAGAAAAAAAGCTCAGCGGATGGGTTTATCCGTTTTGGGCACAATCGGGGTTCTGATCCTGGCCAATAAGAAAAAATTGTCCTCAGCAGAATCCACGTTACACATGCTTGACGAGCTCATCCATCAACATGGTTTGTATATTTCCGACCCCATGATCAAACAGATTAAAGCCTCAATAACATCATAGAAAAATCTGAACGTATGAGCGGGCAACACCTCCGTTGGGGCGCACCGACGTGCGCCCTGGTTTTGAACGTTGCAAATTATCAACACATGTTCAACACCCAATTTAGGCGGTATCCGAACATCCGGGCGCATGCAATGCGCCCCTACGCAACCAACGTCATATCAATGTTGCCGCCGCAAAGGGGGGAGCCTGACGGTCCTTGGGACTGATAATCAGTGGCTCAATCAGCGGCCAGTTGATGGCCAGTCGGGGATCATTCCACTGAATCGACGCTTCGCTCTCAACCGCATAGTAATCGCTGGTCTTGTAATGAATATGATTGTCCTTCCCCAACGCCAGAAAACCGTGGGCGAATCCTGGCGGTATCCACAAAATCCGTTGATTTTCAGCGCTTAACTCGATCCCGACGTGTTGCCCCAGGGTTGGTGACCCTTTACGGATATCGACCGCCACATCATAGACGGCGCCGCGGACTACCCGCACCAGTTTGCCCTGACAATGGGGAGGCTTCTGGTAATGCAGGCCACGCAGCACCCCTTGTTTAGATAAGGAATCATTGTCCTGGACAAAAGGGGGCGGGGTCGGCAGCCCGAAATTCCGCAAGGCCTCGGCAAAACGGTCCTGGCGGAAAGATTCCATAAACCAGCCGCGATCATCACGGTAAATAGTAGGCTCAATGATCACAATTCCAGATAGTTCACTTTGTAAGAATTTCACTTAGTCTTGAACCTCGCTGACGAGCCTCATGAGATACTGACCATAGCGGGTCTTTTCGAGGGCCCGGGCCTGCTCCGTCAATTGTTCAGTCTTTAACCAGCCATTATGAAAAGCGATCTCCTCCAGGCAGGCGATTTTTAGGCCCTGACGCTGCTCGATGGTATGGACAAATTGTCCGGCCTCAAGCAACGACTCGTGGGTTCCGGTATCGAGCCAGGCAAACCCACGCCCCAGCAGCTCAACCTGCAAGCTCTGGTCTTCAAGATAGCAGCGATTAACATCGGTGATCTCCAATTCACCACGCGCTGACGGGCGCAGGTTCCTGGCAATCCCAACCACCCGCTGATCGTAAAAGTAAAGACCCGTAACAGCATAGCCTGATTTGGGCTTGAGGGGCTTTTCCTCAATACTGAC
This sequence comes from Pelovirga sp., assembly GCF_059864205.1. NCBI lineage: Bacteria > Pseudomonadati > Thermodesulfobacteriota > Desulfuromonadia > Geobacterales > Geobacteraceae > Pelovirga > Pelovirga sp. Next base: position 2,722 of record NZ_JCBCBS010000140.1, on the reverse strand, counting down.
GGCACGCCCCTGCTTATCAAATTCAACGACACCGAAGCGCTCCGGATCGCTGACATGATAGCCGAAGATGGTTGCTCCCTGTTCACGCCCTGTGGCAAGACGCAACTTGTCGGAAAAATGCTGTCCGTAAAAAATATTATCACCCAGAATCAGACAGCTGTGGTGACCAGCGATAAACTCCTCACCGATAAGAAACGCCTGGGCAATACCATCGGGGGATGGCTGCTCGGCGTAGTCGAGACGGATACCAAATTCGGCCCCGCTGCCAAGCAACTTGCGGAAATTGGGCAGATCCTCCGGTGTGGAAATAATCAGAATGTCCCTGATCCCTGCCAGCATCAGGACCGAAAGCGGGTAATAGATCATCGGTTTGTCGTAAATCGGCAGCAGTTGCTTGGATATTCCGCGCGTAATCGGATGCAGCCGGCTCCCGGCTCCCCCGGCAAGGACAATCCCTTTTCTGTTGCTCATCATAGCCGTCCTTTTAATTCCCTGAGCATCCGTTCAACACCATGTTGCCAATGGGGCAGGTATAAGCGAAAATGGTTACGCAATCTGCTGGTATCCAAACGTGAATTAAGCGGGCGCAGCGCCGGGGTCTGGTAAGAACTGGATACGATCGGTTCGATGGTATCAACCTTGAATTCGAACCCCAGTTTTCGGGCGGTATCAATGATAAAACAGGCGTAGGCATACCAGGAGGTCTCGCCTGCTGCCGCCAGATGGTATACACCCTGAAGCTCCAACCCGTTCAACGCCGACCGCAGAAGATGAGCCGTCACGTCGGCAACCAACTCCGCTCCGGTGGGAGCGCCGATCTGATCATCGACAATCCGCAGCGACTCCCGTTCACCGGCCAGGCGCACCATGGTTCGGATAAAATTTTCACCGCGCAGTCCATACATCCAGCTGCTGCGCACAATCAGATGACGGCACCCGGCAGAGCGAATGGCCTCTTCCCCGCGCAGTTTAGTCATACCATAGACATTAAGCGGGGCGGCAGGATCATCCTCTTTCCAGGCATGAGCTCCGCTGCCATCGAACACATAGTCGCTCGAATAGTGCACCATCAACCCGCCAAGCTCAGCCATTGCTTGAGCCATTACCCGTGGAGCTTGTGCATTAATCAGCAATACGCTTTCCGGTTCTTCCTCTGCCCGATCAACAGCGGTATAGGCCGCTGCATTCACCAGCACATCCGGCGCTACCGCATAAATGGTTGCAGCCAGTGCCTTCAGATCCTCCAGATCTCCGCACAACCCTGCCTCACCCTGACGGTCAAGGGCAATCACTTCTCCGAGAGGCAGCAGGGAGCGCTGCAACTCCCAACCGAGCTGCCCATTTTTTCCAAATAGCAGGATTTTCATTGTGCTGCTCCCCTGAGATCATAATTAAGCTCCAGCCAGCGACGATACTCGCCATTTTTAACCCGGGCGACCCAGCCCGGATTCTCCAGGTACCAGCAGACCGTTTTGCGCAACCCCGAGGCAAAAGACTCACCCGGCATCCAACCCAGCTCGTCGGCAATCCTTGAGGCGTCAATCGCATAGCGCTGATCATGGCCCGGACGATCCTTGACGTAGCTGATGAGTGAGACATGAGGTACAAATGGGGATTCGGGCCGCAGTTCATCCAACAGCGCGCAGACCGCATGAACCACGTCGATATTGCGCATTTCATTGTGACCGCCAATATTATAGGTCGCGCCGGCGTGTCCCTGGGTCAGCACCAGATACAGAGCCCGCGCGTGATCGGCGACATACAACCAGTCCCTGATCTGATCACCTTTACCGTAAACCGGCAGAGGTTTGCCCTCAAGGGCATTGAGAATCATCAGAGGAATCAGTTTTTCGGGAAACTGACAGGGACCATAGTTATTGGAACAGTTGGTGATCAGAACCGGCAATCCGTAGGTACGGCTCCAGGCACGCACCAGATGATCGGAAGCCGCCTTGCTGGCAGCATAAGGTGAGCTTGGTGCGTAGGGGGTCGATTCAGTGAATAAATCCCAGCTGTTGCCGAGATCACCGTAAACCTCATCGGTTGAAACATGCAGAAAACGGAAAGCGGAGCGAAGCGAAGGCTGCGCCGCGTCAAGGTATTTTCGCACGGTCTCCAGCAGGATGCCGGTACCGATGACGTTAGTCTGAAGAAAAGCCATCGGACCGCTGATGGAACGATCCACATGACTCTCAGCCGCCAGGTGCATGACGGCATCGGGAGAATATGCAGCAAAAATCGCTTCCATCCGGACGGGGTCACAGATATCAGCCTGCTCGAAGACATAGCGCTCATTGGAACACACATCGGCGAGGGATTCCGGGTTGGCGGCATAGGTCAGCTTATCGACATTGATCACAGAATCAGTCGTATGTTCGATGACGTAACGAATCAGGGCAGAGCCGATAAACCCGGCACCTCCGGTAATCAGAATGTTCATGTCAACCTTTCAGATTTAAATGCCGACGGATAATCGGGTGAAGCATGGGCGCGTGCCAACATGGGCGCATGCAATGCGCCCCTACGCAATCAACGTCGTATCATTCCACCCGTAGGGGCGCACCGACGTGCGCCCTGGTTTTGAACGTTGCAAATTATCAACACATGTTCAACACCCAATTTAGGCGGTATCCTAACATCCGGGCGCATGCAATGCGCCCCTACGCAATCAACGTCGTATCATTCCACCCGTAGGGGCGCACCGACGTGCGCCCTGGTTTTG
>NZ_JCBCBS010000133.1:0-1571 GCF_059864205.1 Pelovirga sp. | reverse complement strand
TCATTTTTGCCTCCTTTAGTGGAAACAGATGCCTTATCATCTTGTTACCACACGAGAAAAAAGGCGTCCGATGAAAACTATCGCATTTCAAACTCTTCTGGCTCTGACCGGACTTTCACACCGCGCCCTCTCGCATCGCGTTGCAGATAGTGCCCTGTGTTCTGCATCTGTCCTGACACAGGGGTAGTTGTGATTCAAATTTCCTTTGAATATTGTTTCAAAAAGACAGCCACCTGAGCCTTGTCGATTTTTCCTTGTGCAACATCCAGAACAATATCTGCAAAGTCATCTTCAGGCACATCAAGTTCAAAACCGTTCAGGACGAGAAAAACGAGGGCGGATACTGCTCCGACACGTTTGTTGCCATCCACAAAAGGGTGATTTTTCACGAGGTGAAACAGATATGCTGCTGCCATTTCAAAGATATCGGTATGAAGAAATTCTCCTCCAAAAGTGGCCGAAGGCATCCCGATAGCGGACTTAAGCAAACCCATATCGCTGATACTCGGATCACCTCCATAGCGACTTGTTTGGTCTTGATGAATCTCCAAGACTTCCGGCAATGTAAGAAAATTTGGTTCCAATGCCTTACTCCGACAATTTCTTCAGCGCTTTTGGATACCGGGAATTAACTGTGTCTAGAGCTGCCCTGAATGAATCTTGACGGTTGATATCCCTGACTGGAGCAAGAATGAGAACCTGCCCATCGGTGGAAATATCGAAGGGTGTTTCCGCATTTACCCCCAACAATTCCAAAACAGGCTTTTCAATCACCAATGCCATACTGTTTCCATGGCTTTCAGTTCCGTTTCGGTGATCAGCAACGCCTTGCGATTGCGCAAGATCACGCTATAATCATCCAAGGGGCCTTAGGCGATCACCTGCAAACAATAAGCAGGGACCAGACAATCTGGTCAGGAAAAATCTTATAAACACCGCCACTAAAACCCGAATTGGAAACGGAGAGTCAAACTGATGGGGAATCATATGTTTAACACCACAATGTGGGGAGGGCATTGGCTGTGGATGCTGATGATCGCCATTGTCGTCGTCATCCCGGTCTGGCGTATCTGCCGGCGCACAGGCTATCCGGGCTGGCTGGGAATTCTCATACTGATACCCGTCGCTAACCTCTTTTTGCTTTATTTCATTGCGTTTGCAGATTGGCCGCTAGAGAAAACCGGAGGTCATAATGACTGAGCAGCGCCACGCCCACAGGCCGCCACGGACCGATAAGGTTATTTTTTAGCCGTCGAGAACAGATCAACATTCTACGAAAGGGGATTTATTCCATGACCTATCATTTCAGTCGAAAACTGAACACAACCTTCGCTGATGCCGAAACACGAATCATTAAACAACTAGCGGAAGAAGGGTTTGGGGTGTTAACGGAGATTGACGTGCAGGCGACGTTAAAGAAAAAGCTCAATGTTGATTTCACCCCCTACAAAATCCTCGGGGCCTGCAATCCGAATTTTGCCTATCAAGCATTACAGGTTGAGCCACAAATAGGAACCATGCTCCCTTGCAATGTCATTCTCAGAGAGCTTCCAGAAGGGGACATCGAAGTT
>NZ_JCBCBS010000131.1:0-5786 GCF_059864205.1 Pelovirga sp. | reverse complement strand
AGCTGGATAAATATATTTCCCAGGTCTACGTTCATGGCGACCGCAAGCCTTACCTGGTCGCGCTATTGACGCCGAACCTTGAGCGCTTGATCGAACTGGCTCAGCGGGAGAAACTTGACTATCTGGCCGTCGACGAACTGGTCACCAACCGCCGCGTGATTGACCTGTTCAATGAGCGGGTTGAACTATTCAACCAGACCCAGCCTTCCTATCAAACGATTAAAAAATTTGCCCTGCTGCCACGGGAATTCTCTATTGAAGGCGGCGAGCTGACCCCGACCATGAAACAGAAACGCAAGGCAATCTACGCCATACACAAAGAGCAGATAGAAGCACTCTATCTGGCCAACGGAGGTGAACAATGAGACAGATCAAAAAGGTCGCCGTTCTGGGTTCCGGCGTCATGGGCGCGACCATTGCAGCGCATCTGGCCAACGCCGGACTCGATGTCCTGATCCTCGACATTATCCCTAAAGAGCCGAACGCCAACGAAAAGGCCCAGGGACTAACCCTGGAAAGTCCGCAGGTGCGCAACCGGATCGCCGCTGACGGACTGGCCGGACTGATAAAAATGAAACCGGCCCCATTCTACCTGCCGGCGTATGCCGGACGGATCCGGGTCGGCAATTTAGAGGATGATCTAACCCAGCTCAACCACTGTGATTGGGTAATTGAAGTTGTCATCGAACATCTCCCGATCAAAAAACAGTTGCTCGAAAAACTGATCCCCCATCTGGCGCCGGGAGCAATCCTCACCTCCAACACCAGCGGTTTGTCGATCAACGAGATGGCGCAGGTGCTGCCGGCGGAAATCCGCAAAAACTTCCTGATTACCCATTTTTTCAATCCACCCCGCTACATGCGCCTGCTGGAAATCGTCCCCTGCCGGGAAACCGACCCGGCAGTCGTCGCCGCCATGGCGGATTTTATCAGCCGCCGCCTCGGTAAAGGCATCGTCTACGCCAAGGATACGCCCAACTTTATTGCCAACCGCATCGGTGTCTACGCCATCTTCAAAGGAATTGAGCACATGCTGGCCATGGAGATGACCGTTGAAGAGGTTGATGCCATTGCCGGACCGGCCACAGCGCGCCCCAAATCCGCTGCTTTTCGTACCGTCGATCTGGTCGGCATCGACACCCTGGCGCACATTTGTAAAAACTCCTTCGAATTGCTCAAGAACGACGAACAGCGGGACACCTTCGTTGTCCCTGAGTTCATGCAGCAGATGATCGACAACGGCCTGCTCGGCAACAAGAGCAAGGCTGGATTCTACAAGAAGCAGCAGGTCGATGGACAGCGCCGGATTCTCTACTACGATTACACCAGTGGTGAATTCAAGCCGGCCCAAAAGCCGAAGTTCGCGTCCATTGCAGCGGTTAAAATGGTCGATGATCCGGCACAGAAAATCAGAATGGTGGTTAGCGGGCAGGACAAGGCGGCCGAATACGCCTGGAAAACCCTGCGCGATACCCTGATCTATACCGTCAACCGGATTCCGGAAATCGCTGACGATGTGCTTAACATCGATAATGCCATGAAGTGGGGCTTCAACTGGGAGATCGGCCCCTTTGAAATGCTTGACGCGATTGGCGTTGCCGATTTCGTCAAACGTGCTGAGCAGGATGGTGTGGCGGTTCCCGACTCGTTAAAACAGGTCACCTCTTTTTACCGCTTCAACGATGCAGGGCAGAAGGAATATTTTGATCTGACCCGCGCTGAGTATCACTCCATCCCCTTGAAGCCCGGCGAAATCAACCTGCAGATCCTCAAGAAAAGCAGCGGTGTGGTTGAGAAAAATGCCAATTGCTCGTTGCTCGACCTGGGCGACGGGGTCTTCGGCTTTGAATTTCACTCCAAGATGAACTCCATCAGCGGTGACATTCTGGCAATGACCCACAAAGCCATCAAGCGCGCCGAAACAGACGGTGTCGGGCTGGTCATCGGCAATCAGGGGGCCAACTTTTCCGTCGGCGCCAATCTGATGCTGCTTGCCGTCGCCCTGGCGGAAGGAGCCTTTGAGGACATCGACATGATGGTTCGCGCCTTTCAGAAAGCGACCATGGCGGTCAAATATTCTGACGTGCCGGTGGTCGCCGCACCTTTCGGTATGACCCTCGGCGGCGGTTGTGAATTCAGCCTCCATGCAGACGCCATCAACGCCTATGCGGAAACCTACATGGGACTGGTTGAAATCGGCGTGGGCCTGATCCCGGCGGGTGGCGGCACCAAGGAAATGTGCCTGCGTGCGGTTGACCTGGCGCGCCACGGCGATATCGATCCGACCCCCTTTATCTTTAAATATTTCAAACAGATCGGCATGGCCACCGTGTCGATGGGGGCAGCGGAAATGTACAACCTGAACTACATGCGCCGGGGTGACAGCATCAGTATGGATCTCGATCGTCTGATCGCTGACGCCAAACAGAAGGTCCTCGGGCTGGCCGTCAACTACCACCCCCAGAAGCAGCTGGACAAGATCCCGGCACCAGGGCGCAATATCGCAGCGAGCATTAAAACCAGCCTCTGGAACATGGAACAGGGGGGCTACGTCACCGCCTATGAAAAGGAGATTGGCGGCATCATCGCTGATGTCATCTGCGGTGGCGATGTTGCCGCCGGCACGATGATTTCCGAGGATTATCTGCTGCAGCTTGAGCGCCAGGCGTTTCTCAAACTATGTGGCAACAAGAAAACCGCCGAACGCATTCAGCACATGCTGAAAAAAGGCAAGCCGTTGCGCAATTAATCAGAATGCAGGTTGGGGTACGGCGCGCCGTGCCCCGACGGATCATATCGGGAGGAAAACCACCATGAAAACAGCATACATACTCGCAGCCTACCGCACCCCCGGCTGCCGGGCCAACAAAGGCGGCTTCAAGGATATGCGTCCGGACGATCTGGCCGCAGCTGCCATCAGGGGGCTGATCGAACGCACCAGCATCGACCCGATGAGAATTGACGATGTATTGATCGGCTGCGCCTTCCCCGAAGGGGAGCAGGGGATGAACTTCGCCCGCATCGCCGCCCTCAAGGCCGGTCTTCCCTATCAGGTTCCGGCCCAGACCATCAATCGCTTCTGCTCCTCCGGCCTGCAGACCATTGCCAGCGCCGCCGAACGGATTATCGCCGGTTTTGCCGATTGCATCGTCGCCGGTGGTGCCGAATCCATGACCTTAATTCCCATGGGTGGCAACAAATACAGCGCCAACCCCGGTTTAGTCGCCAGCTGGCCGGAAAGCTACGCGTCCATGGGGATCACTGCCGAACTGGTGGCCGACAAATATGCCATCAACCGTGAACAACAGGATCAGTTCGCGGTCGGCAGCCACCAGAAAGCTGCAGCCGCAATTGCCGCCGGCAGCTTCAACAACGAAATTATTCCGGTCGAAGTGGAAGAGACACTGGTGATCAACAACAAACTGCAGAAAAATCGCAAACTGATCAGTATAGATGATGGCGTCCGTGCCGACACCAGTCTCGCAGGGCTTGCCCGGCTGTCCCCGGCGTTCAAACTGAACGGCACGGTCACCGCCGGCACCAGTTCGCAGATGACCGATGGTGCAGCGGCGGTCCTGGTTGTATCGGAAGAGTTTCTTAAAGCGATGGACGCCAAACCCCTGGCGCGCTTTGTCAGCTTTGCCGTCAGAGGCGTTCCCCCGGAAATCATGGGTATCGGTCCGGTCGAGGCGATTCCGGCCGCACTGAGCATGGCCGGGCTGAACCAAAGCGACATTGATCTGATCGAACTCAACGAAGCCTTCGCCGCCCAGTCCCTGGCCGTCATCCAGGAGCTCGATCTGAATCCGGAACGGATCAACGTCAATGGCGGCGCCATCGCCCTGGGGCACCCCTTAGGTTGCACCGGCGCCAAGCTGACTGCCACTTTGCTGCACGAGATGCAGCGCCGTGACAACCGCTACGGCATGGTCTCCATGTGTATCGGTGGCGGCATGGGGGCAGCAGGAATTTTCGAAAAAATGTGATCCTGTTGCATGCGCCCAACATGTAGATTATCCGTCTACAATTGGATGTGCTTGAACGCTGCGGGTAACTGTTTAAAACGAAGCGAGTTTTACCCGCAAGCGAAAGCGCTCCAATGGATAGACGATGAACTTATCTATGTTGATGAAGTTGACCTTCCTTTATTTATATTATCTGCGAGGTACGTATTATGGCTGGAAAGATCAGAAAAGGCGGAGAATTTCTCATTGCCGAGACAGCATGTCAGGATATTTTTACCCCGGAGGATTTCAGCGACGAACAACGCGCTTTCGCGGAAACGACGGAAAAATTTGTCACCGATGAAATCCTGCCTCACCTTGAAGAAATCGAAAATCAGGAGTTCTCCTACGTCGTTGACGGCATGCGCAAGTGCGGCGAACTCGGCCTGTTGATGATGGATGCCGCCGAGGAGGATGGCGGCCTGGAACTGGACAAGGTCTCGAGCATGCTGGTCGGTGAAAAAATCTCCGCAAGCGGTTCCTTCTCCGTCGCTTTTGCCGCCCATACCGGCATCGGCACCCTGCCGTTGATCTATTACGGAACGGCGCAACAGAAGGAAAAGTATCTGGAAAAGATCATCAGCGGAGACTGGTGCGCCGCCTATTGTCTGACCGAACCTGGTTCCGGCAGCGATGCCTTGAGCGCTCAGACCAGCGCCACCTTAAGCGCAGACGGCAGCCATTACCTGCTCAACGGTACCAAGCAATACATCACCAATGGTGGCTTTGCCGAGCTGTTCACCGTCTTTGCAAAAATCGACAAAGAGCATTTTACCGCTTTTCTGGTGGAAAAAAGCTTCCCCGGTCTGATCGTCGGCAATGAAGAGAAAAAAATGGGGATCAAGGGCAGCTCAACCACCCAGATCATTCTCGACAACTGCCGGGTGCCGGTGGAGAACGTCCTCGGTGAAATCGGCAAAGGCCATAAAATTGCCTTCAACGTCCTGAATGTCGGCCGCTTCAAGCTCGGCGCCTGTGTGACTGGTGCGGCCAAAATGGCCCTTGGAGAAGGACTCCGCTATGCCAACGAACGCAAGCAGTTCGGCCAGCCGATTTCCGCCTTTGGTGCCATTCAGGAGAAGATTGCCGATCTCAGCGCAGCCATCTATGCCTCCGAGTCACTGGTTTACCGTTTGGCTGGATTGCTGGACGACAAACTGGCCACCATCGAAAAAGGGATCCCCGACTATTACGAGCAGTATCAGAAGGCCATTGAAGAATATGCTGCCGAGTGCGGTATCTCCAAGGTTTTCTGCAGTGATGTCCTGGCCAAAACCGTCGATGAAGTCGTCCAGATCCACGGCGGCTACGGGTTCTGCAGCGAATATCCGGCCGAGCGCTACTACCGCGATGAGCGGATCAACCGGATTTTTGAAGGCACCAATGAAATCAACCGTCTTCTGATTACCGGGATGATTCTGCGCCGTTCCATGAAAGGGGAATTGCCCCTGCAGAGCGAAGCAATGAAAGCCTTCGAATCACTGATGACACCCTCCTTCGAAGAGATCGACACCAGCATCCCCTTCGCGGCAGAAAAAGTCACCATCCAGAATCTGAAAACGCTATTTCTCATTATCGCAGGCGCCGGCGTTCAGAAATATATGGCGAAACTTGCCGATGAACAGGAAATCCTGATGGCGGCGGCGGATATCATCATTCAGGTGTTTGCCATGGAAAGTGCCGTCCTACGCGCTGAAAAAATCAGCTCGGGCTTAAGTCCGGTGCGCCAGGAACAGCTGGCGGCAGCGGTCAAGGTGTTCACCTTTAATGCCACCGAAGAAG
>NZ_JCBCBS010000117.1:0-11880 GCF_059864205.1 Pelovirga sp. | reverse complement strand
TTAAGAGGCCTCAGTGCAAAGAGATGTTTGTTGCTTCCCGCCTGCAGGTGCAGCCCCGGTTTCACGAATGCCGCCATTCCGCCCAGGGGTACAGTAACGCCTGAACCGCAAGCCTGAACCTGATCGGCTTGATAAGTTTTGAGGGGGTGCAGGGAGACCCTGTTCAGGAGCAGAGAATGGCTCAAGATTCTGCTTTGAGGGCCGCTGCTGTTGCCGCGATGGCTGCTGAACGGAAAATCAGCGATGTGTGCCCCATCTGATCAAGGGGGACAGCCGTACCCCAGTCAAGATGATTGGCACTGTTTGGAAGGACCATATTGTCTTTTGCGGTATAGATGTTGGTGACCCTGATGGAGGCTGGTGCCGGCTCGGCGTTCAGTCGGGTCAAAAAATCGGAGCCCGGGATCAGTAGTTTGCCCAGCGGCATAAAGGAAAAGGGGGTCAGTTTGGAGCCGTGATGCGGGGTGCCCAGGCAGACCAGGCGCTCGACCTTGTCCTGTCCGCCGCGACGTTGAATGTAGTTGCGGGCGATCATGCCCCCCATGGAATGCCCTACCAGGTTGACCCTGTTGACGCCAAGCCGGTGGCGCAGCTCATCAATCCGTTTGGAGAGCAGCTCTGTCAGGATCTCTTCACTATGCAGCGCTGACAGGTTGATGGTGACGACATTCTCTATGCCCTGTCGTTTCAGCCGTGACTGAAACCAGAACCAGCAGGCGCGATTAACGAACAGTCCGTGGATCAGCAGCGTCGGAGTAACGCCGCGTTTAAGGTGCTGTTGTGTTTGCGGCAACAGGCCGAAGGGGATACTGAGCAGGGTGATAAAGTTGAAAAAAGCCTCCGGCGCAAGCAGGCGCGGAATCAAAGCCAGATTTTTGCGGGTGAAGCGGTGCTCTATCAGTGCCGGGTTGCTGTTGGCGTATTCGTACCAGCAGATACTGTAAGTAAGCAGAACCACCAGCAGGTCAAACAGTAAAATGAGCAGCAAAATAGAAATAATGATATATAACAGGCTCATGATGACAGGATTCTCCCCACATTTAAGCTGGCTGTTGATAAACTGTCTGCGTTATTGCCGTGTTAAAAGCACCAATTTAAAATGAAGCAAAGTATGCCACGGCATAGCGGTATCGTCAATCGCCCTGGAGCATCGTCGGGATCTGTAACATGGAGCAATATCTTTCGCTATTTGATCAACACCTTGCGGTCGAGCGTAATCTGTCGCCCCACACGATCACAGCCTATCTGCGCGATCTGCGCCAGTTTCGTGACTTTCTGATCGATCGCGGACTGACTCCCATCGATCGAGTCGCCCTGGCAGGTCTTGATGTCCTTGTGTTACGCCAGTACCTGGCGATGCTGCAGAAGACCTGCAAGCGTACCAGCGTCATGCGCAAGCTTTCGACCTTAAAGACCTTTTTCCGTTTTCTTGTGCGTCGGGGAATCATTGATAAGTCGCCGGTGACGGCGATTTCCGCGCCACGACGTCAACAGTACCTGCCCGAAGTATTGAGCGCTGAGCAGGCAGGCACCCTGCTCGATTCCCCCACAACGAAATATCCGATGCTGATCCGTGACCTGGCGATTTTTGAACTGATCTATTCCTGCGGCTTGCGGATCAGCGAGTTGACCGGTCTTGATCTTGACTCTGTCGATCTGCAACAGCAGCAGGTTCGGGTGATGGGAAAGGGCAGAAAAGAACGGTTGCTGCCGGTCGGGAGGCAGGCGTGCTGTGCTGTGCAGAACTATCTTGAGAAGCGCCCGCAGACGCCGGATGAATCGGCTTTATTTCTAAATTATCAAAAAGGGCGGCTGACCCCGCGCAGTATTCAGCGACAACTTAAAAAAAGACTGCAACAATTGAACCTGCCGGCACATGTCACCCCCCATGCGCTGCGTCACTCCTTTGCGACCCATCTCCTTGATGCCGGGGCTGACCTGCGGGTGATTCAGGAGCTGTTGGGGCATGTCTCCCTGTCAACAACCCAGCGTTATACCAATGTCAGTTTTGCGCACCTGGCCAGTGTTTATGACAGCAGCCACCCGCGCAGCCGCAAAAAATAACCGAAATGGTCATAATTTCTTGACTGTCAGGGAGAAGTTGATAAGATGTCTGCCGGGTTTGATTAATATATCTCTTAGCGGAGTTGTTCACTGAATGTTCACCCCTCAATAACGAAAAGGAGTTTTGCCCATGAGTGTTCTGGTTGGAAAGAAAGCCCCCCAAATCAATGCCCCCGCGGTGATGGCCGATGGCACGATCAACCCTTCTTTTTCACTGGCGGACTATAAGGACAAATACATTGTCCTGTTCTTTTATCCCCTTGATTTTACCTTCGTCTGCCCGACAGAGTTGATCGCTTTCAGTCACCGGATTGATGAATTTGAAAAGCGCAACGTGCAGGTCATCGGTTGCTCTATCGACTCCCAGTTTACTCACCTGGCGTGGCGCAATACCCCGGTTAACGAGGGGGGCATCGGCCCGGTTAAATACCCGCTGGTCGCCGATATCAAGCACGAAATCTGCCGTAATTATGATGTCGAGCTTGACCCTGAAGGGGTTGCTTTGCGCGGCTCCTTTCTGATTGACCGCGAAGGGTTGGTGCGTCATCAGGTGGTGAATGATCTACCGCTGGGGCGCAACATTGACGAGATGCTGCGCATGGTGGATGCCCTTCAGTTTCATGAAAAGTACGGCGAGGTGTGTCCGGCGGGCTGGAACAAGGGGGATCAGGGGATGGTCGCCAATGGCGAGGGGGTCGCTTCCTATCTGACGGAGCAAGCGGTTAAGCTGTAGTTGGTGGCTTTGGTTTCAGCTATCTCGCTCATAGAAAAAGGCAGTCCTGAATACCTTTAAAAAAAGACCCCGCTGGAATTAAATCCAGCGGGGTCATCGCATTATAAAGCGTTAAATCTATTTATTCTATTCGCACAGGTCCACTTTGATATCCCAGTTTTTGATGCGCATGGTGCCATTCTGGGCCAGATTCTGCTGCATCTTGAAAGCGCGGTCGAACAATTGCGGTTCGTGACCGATGCCCTTGGCCAGACACTCTTTCGAGGCCATTTCCAGATAGTCATTGAGAATCGGCTTGTACTCGGGGTGACCGCACTTCTCGATGATCAGTTTGGCGCGCTCTTTCGGAGCGACGCCGCGCAGATCAGCTAAGCCCTGCTCGGTGACCAGAACATCGAGGTCGTGTTCGGTGTGGTCGATGTGCGGTGCTTTGGGCACAACGCAGGTGATGCCCAATGGATCGGTCTTGCTCGGGCGGGTCGACGGGGTGTGCATGATCTTCAGGAAGCCGTTGCGCAGATAGTCACCGGAGCCGCCGAGGCCGTTAATCATCCGGGTGCCGCCAACCAGGGTGGAGTTGGCGTGTGCGTAAATGTCGAATTCGACCGGGGTGTTCATGGCGATAACACCAAGACGACGGATCGGCTCTGGGGCATTGGAAATCGACAGCGGGCGCAGGATACACTTGCCGAAGTACTTGTCCCAGTTGTCGAAGAAGCGCGGGAAGCCCGGGCTCTCGGAGAGCGACAAGGAGCAGGCTGAGGCGAAGTTGAGGTTGCCGCCGTCAAAGAAGTCGAGCATGGTGTCCTGCAGAACCTCGGTGTAGACCGACAGATTGGAGAAGGGGCCCTTGGCCAGGCCACCGACAACTGCGTTGGCAATAGAGCCGACACCTGACTGCAACGGCAGCAGGTTTTCCGGCAGACGACCGCGTTTCACTTCGTGGGCGAAAAATTCCATGATGTGTCCAGCGATAGCTTCGGAAGTGTCGTCCATGTCGGCAAAAGCACGACCTTTGTCACGGCGTTTGGATTCAACCACCGCGATAACTTTTTCGGTATCGCAAGGGACATAGGGTGAGCCGATGCGGGTATGGGCTTCGGTAATCAGGAAAGGCGCCCGATGCGGCGGTTTCTGTTGCATGTGAATGTCGTGAATGCCTTCAAAAGAGGGCTGCCCGGTGTTGACTTCGAGAATGATCTTGTCGCACAGGCCAATGGCTTCGGCAACGATACCGCAGGAGCTGGTCAGTGCCAGGCCACCGTCTTCGGTAATCGCAGAAACTTCGAAAATGCCGATGTCGTAGCGGCCGTTTTCGGTATAGAAGCCATAACTGATATCCTGGGCAAAGTGACCAAGGTGTTTGTCGCCCATGCGGATACGACCGGCATTGATGCCGGCGGCGATGTTCTTGCCGGTCTGGTAGGGCCAGCGGCGGTCGATCATGTCGAGGGTTGCCCAGCGATCTTCAGTTTCCGCACCAACCGAGGCGCCGATGAAAAGATTGAATTTCCACTTGCCTTGCAGATTGTTAGCCTCAACATAGTCAGCCAGAGCAATCGGGACTGCTTTGGGGTAGCCTGCGGGAGTAAACCCGGACCAGACCAAGTTTTGCCCCGGAGTAAAAAACTCAATACAGTCTTCTGCGGATCTTACTTTGTTGAGCAAGGACTTGCGGCGTACACGACTCTCAAGTGTTCCGAACTCGGACATTCTCTCTCCTCCTGTAACGGGAATCAGTGGCGCAACATGCACCAGTTAAAGTGCTGTTAAAACAGCTCTATGATCAACGAAATGGTGTCTAAGATGCTAAAATATAAAGATTAAAAAAAACGTAAGGGGGTTTTGTCAACCCTTTCAACGAATCAATCGCCCGGGTTTAAAATAACAGCGTTTCTTATATACTGGTGAAGTTTGGCAAGTCAAGGGAAAACGTGGCCAAGAGGTGCTAAATTATCACTTCTGGTAAAATGTGTCCTGCTGCTTATCAGCGCCGGGTAGTGAGCATTTATAACCTCAACGTATCTGCTCAACACCGGGTCGGGAATCCTAAGTCAAAGGACGCGATTGTTTCCCGTTGGATCACCCCTGACCGCTTGTTGTCGCCGTCCATAGCGACAAACACTCCTGCCACAAGATCCCCGATCCTGTGCGAAGGACAGCAGCTCAATAGCTGAATAGTTACACCTCGATGTCAGCTTTTTTGATCGAGCAACTTATTGGCTTTTGCGAAATAGGTGCTGGTCGGAAACTCTTCTACCAGCTGGGTAAGAATTTGCCGTGCATTTTCCGTTTGTCCCGCAGCCAGATAGGCGCGGCCAAGAAAAAAGAAGGCTTCGTCACGATAATAGTAATCGGGAAACCGGGTAAGGATATTTTCCAGACGCTGGATCGCCGGTTGGTAGTGTTTGCGTTGCAGATAAAATCTGCCGACATACACTTCGTGGTCGGCCAATCGGGTTCTGGCGCGCAAAGCCAGTTGAGCCGCCTGGGCCACATTGGGGTCGTTGGGGTACTTGCGGATAAAATCCTCAAAGGTGTTCAGGGCGTTGCGGGTATTGGTCTGATCGCGATCACGCGAAAGGATCTGGCGGTAGTAGCTTTGACCGAGGCGAAAGAGCACTGTGGAAGTACGAAAATCATTAGGATAACGGCGCAGAAATGCGCTGTAGCTGGTCGCTGCTTCCGGATAACGTTCGGCCAGATAGTAGGTCTCGGCAATCTTGAGTTCTGCCAGCATGCTCAACTCAGGAGTAAAATAGGTATCGCGTACCTGCTCCCAGGCCGCGATGGCGTCTTCCCATAAACCGCGTTCATGAAGGCGCTCTGCCGATTGAAATAGTTTTTGCGCGTTCTGTTCCGGTGTTGGCCGGGAGCTGCTGCAGCCAGCCAGCAAAGCAATAAGTGTTAAAATGATACTAAGTTTAAGAAAACGAGCCATACTGCAGAACTCCTTGGGTAGCAGGAACGGATTACCCAGCAACCTACGGAATCCCTCGATTTTTGTCAATGATCTTGGTAACCGAGGAAGACGGCAGGTGTTAGCTCCATCTGTTTGTTGACAGGGTCTTCTTCCTTATTGATAATGACGCGAATTTTATCTACTGTCGGAATAGATGTTTGCTTATGAAGGTTTTTTACATCGGACTGTTTGGTGGGTTCGGTTGTGTCTTGCGTTATCTGCTGACTCTCTGGGTTCAGCAACTGGCCGGGCGCAACTTCCCTTACGGAACCTTGATTGTCAATGTGTCGGGGTCGTTTCTGCTCGGGCTACTGCTTACCATGGGGGTGCGCCAGTTTCCCGTTTCCCCGGATATACGTCTGGGTTTGACGGTCGGCTTTCTGGGCGGCTTTACCACCTTTTCGACCTTCTCCTATCAGACCCTGGTGTTGCTGGAAGAGGGGAGTTACTGGTCGGCAGGTGCCAATGTCCTGTTCAATGTAACCTTGTGTCTCGCGGCTGCTTTTGCCGGCATACTAGTTGCCCGTCAGCTTGCCTGAGATGTGGAGGCCGCCCTGTTGATGAAACAAACTGCATGCCAGTATGGCAGTTTGAGCCGGATGATCCCCTGGAGCCATGACCTCCTTGCCGAGGTTGTTGGCCCCGGCGATCTTGCTGTTGACCTCACCGCCGGGCGCGGCCAGGATACTCTGGCCCTGTGGCGGATGGTCGGTGAAAAAGGTCAGGTCGTCGCTTTTGATGTGCAGCGGGTGGCGCTGGAGCAAACGCAACAACGCTTGCTTGCTGCCGGTGCCAGGGTGCGGATGATGGATCATAGCAGCGTGCCCCTGCCGGCCCAATCAGGCGTTGATCTCCTTAACTGCTGCCATAGCCGCTATGCTGAAGCGGTACCCAGGGCAGCAACAGCAATTATTGCCAACCTGGGGTATTTGCCTGGAGGTGACCAGCAACTGATCACCCGATCCGATACGACCCTCGCGGCCCTGGGGCAGGCCCTTGGAGGGCTGGTCGGGGGTGGTAGGATGGCTGTCGTGGTTTATCCCGGGCACCCTGGAGGTGAAGACGAGGCGGCTGCCGTTGCTTGCTTCTTTTCGACCCTCAACAGCAACAACTACAATGTATTACAGTTGCATTTGGCTAACCGCCGGCTGGCTCCCGGCCTTTTTGTCGCAGAAAAAAGAAGCGCAACCCGGAGGGGAGCATGTTGACACGTTTGCTACTGCTGATCGTTATTGGCACTTTTAGCTTGGGCGGTTGCGCTGCGACTAAAACAGCGCCTTCGCAGTCAAACCTCGACCGCGCAGCAGCCGCCCCGACAAATTACCCAGCCAGTCAGACTGACGACGATTTTTCTAACGCCGAACCCGGCAAGGGTTTTGATGATGACTGGGATGCGGACTTTGATGACTGGGATGCTCCTGTCAAGCTGATTGCTGACCCCTTTGAGTCTGTTAACCGGGGCGTGTTCTGGGTTAATGACAAGCTTTATTTTTATCTGTTCAAGCCTGTAGCCCGTGGTTATGGAGCGATCGTTCCGCGTCCGGCACGGGTTTCCGTGAGTAATTTTTTCAACAATGTGTCTACTCCGATACGTGTCGCCAACGCCTTGTTGCAGCTCAACTTGACTAATGTCGGCACAGAAACCTATCGCTTTATCGTCAATAGCACCATCGGCGTTGGGGGATTGTTTGATCCGGCAACCAGTGTGGCAGAGGTTCGTCGGGTTCCTGCGGATTTTGGCCAGACCCTCGGGAAGTACGGTTTCGGCCATGGATTTTATCTGGTATTGCCCGTCGTCGGGCCATCCAGTTTGCGCGATGGAACCGGTACCTTTGTTGATTCTTTTGCGGGTCCTGTCCGCTATGCCGGGCTCGCCACGGAAGATATCATTCTCATCCGGGTAGTGGATTCTACCAATCGTCTGTCCCTCGATCGTGATACCTATGAGGGGATAAAGCGTGATGCCATCGACCCGTATTTGTTTATCCGCACAGCTTACGCCCAACGGCGACTGGCACAAATTGGTGATCCGGTTTATAATCTCAATATCTTGCAGGCGCCGATTTTTGACGGTGAAATTTTTAACCCCTTGGAATGGTTTAACTTATGGCAAAGATAAAAAACTGGATAATTTTTACCCTACTGCTTGTCATGGCGGCACCGGTTCATGCTCAGCCGGATCCGCTTAATTCTGTTGAGTCGATGGTCAACTCAATCCTGGAGATTCTCGATCACCCCGAGATGAGTCTGAGTGAAAAAAAAGAACGGGTCAGGGGCCGCGCCCAGAGATTCCTGAGTATCGATTCCATGTCGCAGCGCACCCTCGGTACCTACTGGAATGATGCCACCCAGGAACAGCGTGAGCATTTTGTCTATTTGTTTACCCGGATTCTGGAGGATACTTACCTGAATCGGATAGATGATTATAGCGGTGGAACCGTCAGGTATCTGCAGCAGCGTGTTAAAGATGATCGCGCCATCGTTGATACCCTGGTTGTCGCTGATGAACTTGAACTGCCGGTGCAGTACCGCATGGTTTACGAACAGCAGAACTGGCGGGTCTTTGATATCGTTATTGATGGCGTCAGCCTGATCATGAACTACCGCGCCAGTTATGGTGAAATCATCCGCCGCCAGGGCTATGACGGTCTCTTCCGTCTCATGGAAGAACGGGTTACGGGCATGTCGACGGGTTGATCTTAAGGTTGCTCCACACTTATAACTGTTAAACGCAAGGCACAATCCAGGTTTTTGGGTTGTGCCTTGCGCTGTTTTTATTGGCGCTCGCTACGCTTCGAATCCTCTCTTGATGTAACTGTTCAGCACCGGATCGGGGCTCCTATGTCAAGGGACGCGATTGTTTCCCGTTGGGTCATCCCTGACCGCTTGTTGTCGCCGTCCATGGCGACAAACACCCTTGCCACAGGAGCCCCGACCCTGCGCAAGGATAGTGCTGAATAGTTACCTCTTGATTTTATAAAAAAAACGCCGACCAGATGGTCGACGTATTTTTTAATGGTCGGAGCGAGAGGATTCGAACCTCCGACATCCTGGTCCCAAACCAGGCGCGCTACCAGGCTGCGCTACGCTCCGAGGGCGATACAGGTAACACGGTGGAAACAAATATTCAATCTTTTTTTTGCTAAATTTCGCCAAACCTGCTCTTATGTGCCGCCGAATCTGTTACCTTTACGCAACTCCGGGGTCAAGTCTTGCAATCAAACAACTTATTCCCCACCTTTTTAATTGTTCCGCTCACTGACGCATAGTGCCCATCCAGAGATGCATCTGTTTCGTAAGTCAGCGGGCAACACCCAGCATCTATCCAAATCGAAATCGCTATCGGAATCGAAATCGTTCTTGTGTAATGTGCCCTACGTGTCCATGCAGAAAAGATCAAATTGCACGCGGCATTCCCCCCTTCCAGCTGTGATTTTATCGGCAAAATGGTGTTTCCAAGGCAATCTAAAGCACTGTTTTTCGATGTTTTCCACGCAATATTATAAACTTAACCAGGTCCGACCCCAGGAGCCTCGGATCGGAATCTAGGTTTTTAAAATTCTGAATCACTGTCTATTTTGAAAAGGTACAGCTGCTGAGATTGGCTTACGCTCTATTAAATCGTAAATACTAAACGCGATCTCCCTGAACTCAACCCTAGGGAAGAAAATAAAACCTGTCTTCATTTCACCCGGATATATCACTTGTGTCCCCCAGTCTGCACGACGCATCTCTCGTCGAACCTGCTGATCAATTGCATCCGCACCTGCTGTGACACCACCAACGGCACCAGCTGTTCCCCCCATAATAGCACCTGATTCGGCACCACGACTAGCATGACCGCTTCCTCCAGACGCATGACCAACTGCAGCTCCTACACCTGCTCCGATAGCTGCACCAGCTAAAGCACCGACAGCTGCACCAGTCGCCATTCCCGCACCGATTTCTGACCGTCTTATGATTCTAGTTGATTGATCCAAATCGTAGCTTTGATAGAAATCTCCCTCTGAGGTTGTTCCAAAAACCTGCTTAGCGTCGATCATTATTTCTCTATTACCCCTATTTTGTACTATGACTCGGACAGGTATTACATCTGTTCGACCAAAATCCACGTTAAAATTTTTGCGTGATTCTTCTTCATTAAGGATTGGTAAAAAAGCTATAGTAAAACCAGAATGTTCGTAATGGTTTTGGTACTGTGTTGGAGTTCTAAAAGCCGTGGGCTTGACTTCCATAGTCGCGCAGCCGAGAGTTAATCCTCCTCCAAAAACAATTAAAGCACATAGCCTGAGAAGTTTATTACTCAACTTTCGCAGGAGGAAAATTTTCTTAACATATCGAAATAATTGAACAAAAGCATCATCAACTGTAGTAAGATAGGTTATCGCCAAACAACCTGTCACTAACAAGGAGATGATGCTTTGGACAAGATTATAGCAGAAACTGTTTCATGTCAGAATCAAATTACGTCGTTCTTTGATAATCAGCGCATCGCACTATTACTGAAGCAAAGCAATATGCTCAAACAGTGCGGCATTGCACCGGTGGTGGTGATGCGGATGATCTTCAGCCTGGTTTTTACTGGCAAGAATCTCTTCCGCTATCTTCAAGCCGATGCCGCCGGAAGCGAGATCGGTAAAGACACCGTTTACCGTTTTCTCAATTCGGTCAACGCTAACTGGCGCAAGTTTCTGCATTTGCTCTGCGCCGCTGTTCTCAACAAGACGATTCTGCCGTTGACGTCCATTGAGACGCCCAAGGTCTTCATTGTTGATGACTCGCTCTACAACCGCAACCGGAGCAAAAACGTTGAACTGCTGGCGCGTGTCCATGACCACAATGATCATCGTTACTATCGCGGTTTTCGGCTGTTGACTCTGGGCTGGTCGGACGGTTCAAGCTTCTTGCCGGTTTCTTTCAGCCTGCTCAGCTCCAGCCAGAAGAAAAACCGATTGGCGGAAGCAGCTGAGATCGACAAGCGAACCAACGGGTTTAAACGCCGTGCTGAAAGCCTGCGTAAGGCGCCCGATGTTCTCAAGGATCTGGTGAAGCAAGCCTGCGATAGCGGCATCCGGGCCGATTACCTGCTGTTTGACAGCTGGTTTGCGTTTCCTGCGACAATCATCGGCCTTCTTGAGATGAAGCAGCAGATCATCTGCATGCTCAAATCGGCAAAGACCAAATATGGCTATAATGGTTACGGTCTGACCTTGGATGAGCTGTACAAAAGCGTTTTCAAGCGTCGTGGGCGGGCGAAAATCCTCGCATCGGCGGAAGTTGAGCTGGGGACGAACAGCAACAATGAGACCGTTATGGCCAAGATAGTTTTCGTCCGGGCACGGGGCGCCAAGAAAAAGTGGCTGGCGCTTTTGTCCACCGATCTGAAGCTCACCGACGAAGAGATCGTCAAACTCTATAAACGCCGCTGGGACATCGAGGTGTTCTTCAAGATATCAAAGAGCTATTTGCGCTTGGCCAAAGAGTTCCAGAGCCGTCGCTACGATGCGCTGGTTGCTCATACAACGATTGTGTTTGCCCGTTATGTCATGCTGGAATTGGCCAGACGTTCGGCAAAAGATCCAAGAACGCTGGGCAGCCTGTTCTATGCCGGG
Source organism: Pelovirga sp. (assembly GCF_059864205.1). Taxonomy (NCBI): domain Bacteria; kingdom Pseudomonadati; phylum Thermodesulfobacteriota; class Desulfuromonadia; order Geobacterales; family Geobacteraceae; genus Pelovirga; species Pelovirga sp. Next base: position 509 of record NZ_JCBCBS010000117.1, on the reverse strand, counting down.
TGCGATGAGTTGCGGCAAACCAGTTTTGCTGAAGCCGTTACCTTGCTGTTGACCTCATTGCAGCAGTTGATTAAGGGGTTCGGCGATAAAATTGCAGCGCCGATCGCGCAGGCCCTGGACGCATTTATTAAACAGATGCCGGGCTTATTACGAAGGCCGATGCTACTTCCGGCTTGTATCTTTTAAAATATCAACGTTATATCAATCTGTTACGCCGCTTGGGGCGGTGCGAAAGTTGAGTTAATATCTAGAACACGTTCAGCGGCTCTCATAGCCGCCATGTCATCAATGCCACACAACTTGATCAAAGATGCAGCAGACGCAATTAATTCTGCACTTCGTTTATTTCCATGGCGATCCAAAAAGGCGGGGATCACCTTTTGGTTAAAAGTCTCTCTCGGGTTTTCAGAGCACTTATCTTCGAATATTGTGGTTTGTGATATTTCAAGCTCGCCAGTTTCCATTTCAATCATGAGACCGTCAAGACCCTGTGATGTTGAGCTTACATG
>NZ_JCBCBS010000108.1:0-13909 GCF_059864205.1 Pelovirga sp. | reverse complement strand
CGTAAGTGATCAGCAGCATCTCCCCGACCAACTGGCAGGCCGGCAATATTATCAACCAACCGATCGTGGCTATGAGAAGCTCATCGGCGAGCGCCTGGAACATCTGAGACAGCTACGGAAGACTAAAACTTGATGCTTTCGCAAACAGCATCTTACTTGGATGGCTATGCAAAAAGCGCCAAATGCAAGGCGCGCCATTGTTGAACAATGAGGCGTACTTAAGTACGTCGAAGCAGTGAAACGATGGCGGCAACGCAGCAGTTGGTGAGTTTTTGCGACGCCATCAAAACATGAAACGCCGCATACTCACATTCATCAATAACCCCACCCCAATCATCATCGTCACCATACTGGTCCCACCATAGGAAAACAACGGCAAGGGCACCCCGACCACCGGCAGCAAACCGATCACCATGGCGAGATTGACGACAATATGCCAGAAGAACATAGCGGTGACGCCGATCGCCAGAAACAGCCCGAACTGATCACTGGCGCGCCGGGCAATATAGAGCCCCCAGGCAATCAAAAAAAGGTACAATAGCAACAACAACAGACAACCGACAAATCCCCATTCTTCAGCAAAAACCGAAAAAGCAAAGTCGGTGTGGCGCTCCGGCAGAAAGGATAGCTGGGCCTGGGTTCCCTCAAGAAACCCCTTGCCAAAGATCCCCCCACTGCCAACGGCAATCTTTGACTGGATAATATGGTAGCCACTGCCCAGCGGATCAGCATCAGGGTTAAGGAAGGTCCTGACCCGGGCACGCTGATAATCATGCAGGCCAAACCATCCCACCACCCCGGTCGCCAGAGCCAGAATCGCCAGCCAGACAAGCGTTGCGCGCTTCAGACCGGCAAACACCAGCATGCTCAGGGCGATCAATACCACCATCACCGTTGTGCCAAGGTCGGGCTGCTTGAGAATCAACAGGGTCGGCACCAGCAACCATAGAGCGGGACGCCACAGATCTCTCACGGCAAAACCCTGAGACGTGGCCATTTTTGTCAGCAGGCGGGCAAACAGCAGAATAATCGCCACCTTGATCACTTCGCTCGGCTGGACATTAATAAAGCCGAGATTAATCCAGCGGGTTGCGCCCATGGTCGTGCGGCCAAGAAAGATGACGGTGACAAGCAGTCCGATCCCGAAGATATAAGCGTGAACCGCCAGATACTGCAGATGACGGTAGTCAAAAAGACACACCAGCATGGCAATAAACAAACCACTGCCCAACCACACCAATTGTTTAAGGTAAAGTGGCGTGCCACCGTAGCTCCAGTTTGCCGTGGCACTATAAAGGTTCATAATCCCCACAGCAGCAAGCATCAGCACCGTCAACAACAAAACCCAGTCAAAGTGATAGATTAGCCGGCGATCAAACATCGTAAATATATCCTATTCGCCGCTGTTGCGAAAATAACGGCTGATAATATCGCGCGCGATGGGTGCGGCGACCCGCCCTCCTGACTGACCGTGCTCAACGATAACTGCTACCGCAATTTCAGGATTTTCAACTGGGGCATAGGCGACAAACAGAGCATGGGAGCGCTGACGATAGGGAATATGCTCATCACCGGTCAATAGTTCTTCTTCTTCATCACTCAAACGCCGAACCACCTGCGAGGTGCCGGTCTTGCCGGCTACGCTGAGCCAATCAAGGTGAGCGAGACGACCGGTTCCGCGCAAATCGCCGACAACGGCGACCATCCCTTCTTCAACAGCTTGCCAGTGCTGCGGTGAATAATCGAGTTGACGGATCAGTTGCGGCTCAAACAGTTGGGTGACGTTCCCCTCCCAATCTTCGATGCGCTCCACGATTTGCGGCTTCAGCACCTGCCCACCGTTGACCAGGGCAGCAGTCATCACCGCCAACTGCAAAGGCGTGGTCAACACATACCCCTGACCGATAGAAGCGATCACTGTTTCCCCGGCGTACCAGGGCTCATTAAATTGCCGGCGCTTCCATTCGCGGGACGGGATAGTGCCGGCACGCTCCCCCGGCAAGGCAAAACCCAGAGTTGAGCCGAAGCCGAATTCTTTGGCCGCTGCTGACAGTTTGTCGATGCCCAACTCCAACCCGACCTGGTAAAACCAGACATCGCAGCTTTCGCGCAGCGCCATTTTCAAATTAGCCGCACCGTGACCTTCACGTTTCCAACAACGAAAGCGTGAATCACCAACAACCAGAGCTCCGGGACAATAGATCTCGCGATTAGTGCCGGCGATCCCTTCGCGCAGCGCTGCCAGAGCAACCACCATCTTGAAGGTTGACGCAGGCGGATAAAGACCGGTAATCGCTTTGTTCTGTAGTGGGTTACGACGATCACCAAGCAAGCTGCGCCACTCATCCGGGCTTATCCCGCGGGCAAACTGAGCCGGGTTATAGGTCGGCAGGCTGACCATTGCCAGGACTTCACCAGTGTGGACATTAAGTGCAATCGCCGCCCCGGCACGATTGCCAAAAGCTTCTACTGCGGCTTTTTGTAACTCCAGATCAACTGTCAGATAGACTTTTTTGCCTGGTTCGGAACTCTGCGCCTGTAACATCCGCAGCAACCGCCCCTGCACATCAACCTCAATCAGTTGTTGCCCCTTGTCCCCCCGTAAAGAATCTTCATAGCTGCGCTCCAAAGCCACCTTGCCGATCAGATCACCGCCCCGGTATTCCCCGAAGGATGCGTTTTTCAGCTCCTGCTCGGTGATTTCCCCCAGATAACCAACCACATGGGCAACGGCATCAGGGTCAGGATAATCTCGTAGCGGGCGCACTTCGATTAACACTCCGGGCAAATCGATACTGTTTTCCTGAACCCGCTCGACCAGCTCCCGTTCGACATCGATTATCAGCGGAACGGGTCGGTACGCCGGCAAGCGCCGCCCTTCCTGCCAACGCATTTCCAGTTGCTCGGCACTGACATCGAGCAGACTGGACAAGCGACTAAACAGCTCGTCACGCTGGACAATATCCTGACGCATCACCGAGATCTGAAAAGCCGGGCGGTTATCGACCAGCAATACCCCATGACGATCATAGATCGGACCGCGCGGTGCCTCGGTTATCAGCATGCGCGTGCGATTACGCACCGAGCGATCAAAAAGATCTTCGTAACTGATAACCTGCAGGTACCAGAGGCGCAACAACAGCAGCACAAATACCAGCACCGCCGCCAGCGTATAGAGATAAAAACGGCGCCTGACGATGGGAAGATCGATCCACTTGACCTTGAGGTTCACGATAGATCTCCACGAAAAATCCTGGTGGGGTCTGACCGTCCGGAACCCTTCAGAAACCAACGGGGGAAAAAGATCAGCAGCAGGAAAAATACCAGCAGGGTACTGAGGGTCTGTTGTGCCAGGTTGGTGGCTAACAAATAGAGGATGGTAGCAAGATCAGCATAGGTGGTCATAATAAAAGCAACCAGCAAACCATGAACAACATTGGCGCCGATCAGCATCAACATCAGCAGGGCCGGACTTTCAACGTTAAGTTTATCCGCCAGCAGACGAATCAGGATAAAAACCACCAGACAAGCAGCTACATGTAATCCAATAGTGGTGCCACTCATGCTGTCAAGGAACGCTCCCAACAGCATGACTGTCAGCATGGCAGGCACCGGTCTTTCGCGCAGCGCCAGCAGCACAACCAGAATCAACATCAGATTGGGGCGCCAGCGTGCTTCGAGAAACAGCGGGGAAAAAGTGCTCTGCAGCAGCAAAAAAACGCCGGCAGCAACCAGGTAAAGTAAACAGCGATTCATCGATCTTCACCCAAAACGACAAGCACTTCTTCCAGACGGCTGAAATCGGCCATTGGTACCGCCTCAATACGCTGAAACAAATCAAAGTAATCATGCGAAGTAGAAACCACGCGGGCCAACGGCAGCCCCTTGGGGAAAATGCCCCCCATGCCGGAGGTGACCAGCAGATCGCCGGGCTGGATCGTCGCGTCTTGCTCGATATACTCAACACTCAGCCGGTCACCATGGCCGCGCAAAATCCCCCGGGAGCGGGTATCCTGTATCAAGGCGGCCACAGCCGATGATGGGTCGGTGATCAGCAGAACCCGTGCACTGTGGGGAGAGGTTTTGATAACGCGCCCGACAACACCATCGTAAGCCACCACAGGGAGCCCCTGACGCAATCCTGAGCGCGATCCCTTATCAATCACAATGGTGCGCGACCAGGGGGTCACATCCTCACCAATCACCTGGGCCGGGAGCGCCGCGAGATCAAGGTCATCAACAAAGGCCAGCAGCTTGCGCAGACGCTGATTCTGCAGGGTAACTTCATCAAGCTGATTGAGACGGGCCCGCAATGTCCGATTTTCCGCCGCCAATTCCAGATTGCGCTGACGGGTATCAACCAGCCACAGATAATCGCGCCACACCCTGAGAAAGCCGTTTGCCGCCCTATCGATACCCAGTTGAAGAGGGGCCGTAGCGGACAACACCGCCCGTTCGAAAAAAGTTGTGACCGATTTCTGGCGGACATTGTACGAGTAGAGGGTCAGCGCTGCCAGCAATAACAGGATCGCCAGCAAGTAAAAACGATAGCGAGTTAACAGGTCACGCATCAGACGCCCTTAGTGAAAAAGGCTGCAACAAGCTGCAAACAGACAGGGAGGATCGACTGATCCTCCCTGCGACTGCAACCCTCAGAGATGTAATGGCACACAGTCTCAGGAAGAAACCGATACCTGTTTGAGCAGATCAAGCTGGTCGAGAACCGCACCGGAGCCAAGCACAACGCAAGAGAGTGGTTCTTCGGCGATCAGCACCGGCAGACCAGTTTCTTGACGCAACAAGAGATCAAGATTTTTCAGATAGGCGCCGCCACCAGCAAGAACAATCCCCTTGTCGACGATATCCGCTGCCAGTTCCGGCGGGGTACGTTCGAGGGAAATACGCACCGCTTCGATAATCGTGCTGATCGGTTCCGACATGGCTTCACGGATCTCATCAGAATTGACGACAAGAGTCTTGGGAATACCACTGACCAGGTCACGTCCTTTGACCTCCATCGTTTTGGTATCTTCGCCGGTAGAGTAAACGTTACCGATCCCGATTTTAACCCCTTCCGCAGTGCGTTCACCAATCAGCAGATTGTACTTGCGCTTAATGTACTGGACAATCGCCTCATCGAGCTTGTCGCCGCCAACACGGACACTCTGGGCATGAACGATACCGGCCAGGGAGATCACCGCAACCTCGGTAGTACCGCCACCAATATCAACAATCAGGTTTCCCGACGCCTCAGTGATCGGCAGACCGGCACCAATAGCGGCGGCCATCGGCTCTTCAATCAAATACACCTCACGCGCACCGGCCGATTCCGCCGATTCGCGCACCGCACGCTTCTCCACCTGAGTAATGCCGGACGGCACACAGATGACAATGCGCGGACGCACGAGATTCTTACGGTTGTGCACCTTGCGGATAAAGTAGCGCAGCATTTCTTCGGCATAGTCAAAATCGGCAATAACGCCCTCTTTCATCGGCCGAATAGCAACAATACTACCGGGAGTGCGTCCCAGCATTTCTTTAGCATCCTTGCCCACGGCCAGCACCCGCCGCTGGCCTGCGGCGCCAGTCTGCACAGCGACGACAGAGGGTTCACTGACCACAATCCCCTTTCCGCGCATGTAGACCAGCGTATTGGCGGTACCCAGATCGATGGCCAGATCATTTGAAAACAGACCTAGAAAGGCGTCGAATATATTAATCATGTGATGTCCTGTATGCGCCGGCGGCGCAGGAGGGATTGATAACTGAAACCCGTTGAAAAACCTTGCCACTCTAGCAAATGCGATTTCATTAGGCAAGGACTATGAGGGCAAAAATTTCATTGCATTCAGGCAATTTTCTGGTCTAATGTACGGGTTTATTTTATCGAAAGAACTTAAAAATACTACCGAAGGAGCATCAAAAATAATGCTTGATATTGTCCGGTCGAAAAAGAAATCCTTTCTGATTAAAATTGCCTTTGCTGTTATTATTCTCAGTTTTGTCATCGGTTATACCATGCTGACCGCCCCCACTGACCAGCGCTCCGATCGTAGCCGTGACGTCGCAGCCAGGGTCAATGGCGACCCCATCAGCTTTGCCGCCTACCAAAGCGTTTACAGCAATCTCTACAACCTCTATCAGAGTATCTATCAAGGCGCTTTTGATGCCAATCTGGAACGCCAGCTGAATCTACCCCGCCAGGCGCTGCAGCAATTGATTGAAGAACAACTGCTGGTACAAACAGCTAAACGTCTTAACCTGCGCGTCAGCAACCAGGAGCTGGTTAACAGTATTGCAGCGTACGATACTTTCCAGGTCAATGGTCAGTTTAATCGCGACCGCTACGTAGAAGTCCTCAGTTACCAGCGTATTTCTCCGGAACAATTTGAACAATCGCAGCAGCGCGAACTGCTGACCCAAAAGGTTCGTGACCACCTGCAACAGAATGTCACCATCACTCAGGACGACGTTGTCTCCTTCTTTCATCGGGAAAATGACATGATCAATCTTGATTATGTCTGGCTAACAGCAGCCCTGGTAGAGTCGAAGGTCGAGGTGACCGATACCGCCCTTGAGGAGTTTTTCAACGCCAACCAGGAAGCATTCCGCATTCCAAAGCGGGTCTCCCTGCGCTATCTATTGTTCGACCCGGCTCGCTACGAAGCTGAACTTCACACCTTCAGCGAAGCCGACATGGATCGCTATTACCGCCGCAATCTTGAACTATTTGAAGTAGAAGAGCAGGTTAAAGCGGCGCACATTCTGTTGCGCATTGACGAAAACAGTGACCCGGACACGATCAATAGACGCCGCGAACTGGCGCAGAATATCCGTCAGCAATTGCGCGATGGTGCTGATTTTTCCCAACTGGCGAAATTGCACTCAGACGACACCGCCAACGCTGCTGACGGCGGTGATCTGGGCTATTTCGGGCGCGGCATGATGGTCAGCGACTTTGAAGCTGCGGCCTTTGCCCTGCGCCCCGGCCAGATGAGTGATGTGATTCAAACCCCTTTTGGTTTCCATCTGATTAAAGTAACGGATTATATCGCCCCGGGTTTCAAGCCGCTGGTTGAGGTTACCGATACGATCAAGACAGGACTGATCATCGAAGGATCGCGTCAGCTTGCCTACGAAAAAGCCATGGACACCTTTAACATCAACCGGCGCAGCGGTGACCTCGAAGCGGCCGCACGGGAAAACAACCTGGGCATCAAAGAAACCGGTTTTTTTGCTGCTGACGAGCCCATTAATGGGCTGGGCCGTGTCAGCGAAATCAGCGATGCCGCATTTTTGTTGCAACCCGGCGAACTGGCGCGACCCATCAATACAACCAATGGCGTCTTACTCATCTCCTTGAAAGATCAGCAGGAAAGCCGCCTGCCGGAAATGGATGAGGTAAAAAGTGCAGTAGAAAGCGCCTACCGCGCGGAGCAAGCTCAGGCTCTGGCATTTGAGCTGGCAGAAAAACTTCTTGAACTTTCCCGCGACCAACAGAATCTTGCCGCAGCAGCCAGCCAACTCGACTTGCGGATCGACAATACCGGCGATTTCAGTCGAAGCTTTGGCTACTTTATCCCGCAAATCGGCTCCTCACAGGAACTGGCAGAAGCAGCCTTTGAACTAACCGGGACAGCTCCGGTTCTTGACAGAATCTTTACCTTTGGCGATCGCTATCTGGTGGCCGCTCTCAAGCGGGCTAACCGCGCGGATTTTTCTACCTTGGATGATGCTGCGGTCAGCCGACTGCGCGAACGGGTATTGATTGAAATGAAAGATCAAGCGGTGTCTGACAAACTTGATGAACTCTACCAGCAGGCAAGCATAGAAATTATTGCACCCGAACTTATAGCTGCCTTCCAGAACTAAGAGGTTTCCACTATGACTGCAGTCATCACTACTACCAACTGTCCGGAGTTAAAACTGATCAACCGTGGCAAGGTACGCGACATTTATGATCTTGGCGAGCATCTGCTGATCGTCGCAACCGATCGCATATCCGCCTTTGATGTCGTCATGGAGGAGGGAATTCCCCAGAAAGGGTATGTTCTGACCCGGATCTCAGAGTTCTGGTTCAATCAGATGACCGACCTGATCCCTAACCACCTGGTGTCAACCAACATCGATGAGTTTCCCGCCATTACTCACCAGTACCGTGACCAACTCGAAGGACGCAGCATGCTCGCCCGTAAGGCACAGCCCCTGCCCATCGAGTGCATTGTCCGCGGTTATCTCTCGGGCAGTGGCTGGAAAGAATATAAGAAACTCGAATCGGTATGCAGCATCCCGTTGCCGGGCGGTCTTAAGGAAAGCGACAAGTTACCACAAACCCTGTTTACCCCATCGACCAAGGCGGACATCGGCGAACATGACGAAAACATCTCCTTTGACCAGGCGGTCGAGCTATGCGGACGCGAACTCACCGAGAAAGTACGCGACATCAGTATTGCCATTTACGAACGTGCTCGCCAGGTTGCCGACAAAAAAGGGATCATCATTGCCGACACGAAATTCGAATTCGGCATCTTTAATGGTGAGCTGATCTGGATCGATGAAGCCCTGACCCCTGACTCCTCGCGCTTCTGGCCGAAGGATCTCTATGTCCCGGGTAGCGCCCAGCCCAGTTTTGACAAGCAGTTTTTACGTGACTATCTCGAAACCCTCGACTGGGGTAAAAAAGCGCCACCGCCCAAACTGCCGCAGGACATCGTCGACAAGACCGGCGAAAAATACCTGGAAGCCTTAAAACGACTGACCTGTTAAAAAAGAACGCTGTTCTATCAAAGCCACGCCCCCCGCGAATAATCGGTCGTGGCTTTGCTTTTTTGTCGCAAAGAAGATTTTTGCCATAACAACGTTTGCCATCTGCTGGTATTTGTCTTATATTTTAGATCAATTCTCACGGCTATAAGATAACCGGCAACGGAAGTTTTTCGGTTTTGGCCTTCGCAGTTCCTGTTATTGAGCGGCCCTATAGCGGTTAAGATCAATCACCTGTTATCACCTCGAACCGCAACATCTACTCTTGCAGTGGGCGTGTTTTTGTCTATATGAAACCTAGTTTTAAATACTGGATTTTTCTGGTTGCCATCTACTTTGCGGTTATCAGTATCATGGCCGCCAGTCTGATCGGTTCCTGGGCCAGCATTAATGAGTCACAACAGCTGGCTCTGGAGGAAATGCTCCCCAAACTGATCCCTTTTCCACTACTGGGCACCATTACCATTCTCTTTATCATCGGCGCGCTCATCAACCTGCTTTTCAACGACTACATCATGCCGATCCTGAAAATGGCTGAAAGTTCGCGCATCATCACCACGGTGAACCCGGAGCATCGCATCGAGCTTAAAACAGCCTCTAAAGAAATTGAATACCTGGCGGAAATAATTAACCAATCTGCTGATGCTTACGCTGCGCTGCAAAAAAATGTCGACGGTCGGATCGCTGCCGCCCAGGCGGTCATCAATGAGGAGCGCACCCGGCTTGCCGCTCTGATGTCGGAATTGCCCCATGGCGTTATCGTCTGCAACAGTGACGGCCAGGTGCTGCTTTACAACCAGCAGGCCCAGGAATTGATCAACAACAATGGCTCCGGTGACAACAACAACCCCCAGGGGCTTCTCGGCCTGGGGCGGTCTATTTTTGGCATTCTTGAGCGCGATCAGATTGCTCACGGCCTTGAAATGATCAATCGCTGTCATACGACAGGACATGCCAAACTGATCAGCAATTCGATGATGACCCTGCGCAACGGTGCCTGCCTGCGAGTAAATATGGCGCCTTTTTTCTTTGAGCAGGAAGATAAACGCATGATTTCCGGTTTCGTCCTGACCCTCGAGGACATGACCCGCCAGATTGAAGCTGACAGCCGCCGCGATGTTCTGATTCAATCGCTGATCGATGAACAACTCAAGGACCTGGAAGAAATTCGCCGATCGATTACCTCGATTCTTTCCAAACCTAACCACGACCCGGAGCAACTGCAGGAATACCGAAGAACCATTGACCAGGCTTCCAAAGCGTTGCAGGAGAAGGTTCTTGAGGCGCGCACCAATTACGCCCTGCATCTTCATGCGTTGAGTAAAACCGAAAATGTTTTGGCGGAAAATCTGCTTGAAGTCATCAGCCAGAATATTTCCGAGCGTTTCGACCTGCAGGTCATTAACCTGGCCCCCCAGGGGGTCTGGCTTGAGATCGACAGTTATTCCATGGTGCAGGCCTTCTCGCACCTGGCCGGCCAACTCAGCAAACACTCCAGCCTGAAGGATATTCTGCTGACCCTGACGATCAACGAACAGCAACAGATTGAAATCGCCATCACCTGGCCGGAGCAACATGCCGATCCAAGCCTGCTGGATACCTGGCAACAAACGCCGTTGATTGCTGATACCAATGGCAAGCTGCTGAGTTTTACCGATACCATCGAAAAAGCTTCAGGCACCATCGAGGCCTTGCGGGATGATAACAATCAGGCCTGTGGCATCCTGATCACCCTGCCGCCGGTTGACCAGGAGTGTCGGTTGTCGGCACAAAGTGACATCGAACATCGACCGATTTCCTATGAATTTGACCTGTTTAACCGTGGTGAAGAATGGGAGGAGCTGGGGCAGACCCCCTTGAAGAAATTAACCTATGTGGTTTTTGATACAGAAACAACAGGGCTTAATCCGACCCAGGGTGACGAAATCATACAACTCGGCGCTATCCGCATTATCAACGGAAACATTCTTTATCGTGAAGTGATCGATCAGCTGGTAGATCCGCAGCGGTCGGTACCGGTCGAATCGGTCGCCATCCACGGCATCCAGCCTCATTTGCTCAAAGGGCAACCGACGATTGACAAGGTATTGCCGCACTTTCAAAAATTTACCGAAAACTCCGTCCTGGTGGCACATAATGCCGCCTTTGATATGCGTTTTCTTCAGATCCAGGAAGAACGCAGCGGCGTCACCTTCACCAATCCGGTCCTCGACACCCTGCTGCTCTCTTCTATCGTTCACCCGAACCAGGACAACCACTCCCTCGATGATCTGGCCAAACGCTTCAATGTCACCATTGTTGGTCGCCACACCGCCCTGGGAGACTCCATTGTCACGGCAGAAGTGCTGCTCAAACTGATCCCGCTGCTGGAAGCCCACGAGATCTACACCCTGTCTGACGCATTGGCCGCATCAGCCCAGTCTCAATACGCCAAGGTCGCCTACTGACAAGCTGACAGGCTTCTAGAAAAAGCGGAAAGGGTTACGCAACAATCCCCGCACACGCTGCACCAGGCCATGAATGCGACCGAGTTGCAACGCCACCTGCGGCACCCGACCTAAACCGAACAGAGCAACAAAGATCGCCCCCAACAGCACCAGTTCCCCGATCCCCAAACCAAAAATCATCAGCGCTCCAATTCCAGTGAACCGGTCGTTTGATGAAGCACTTCACCGATATGCCAGGCGGCTACTCCGCGTTGGCGCAGCTGTTCAAGATACCCATCCAGTTTCTGCGGCGCCAGCGCCAACAGCAAGCCGCCAGAGGTCTGGGGATCACATAACAGATCAATCAACAGCGGATCAACGGGACGCGGCTGGTGGCAGCGTGACAAATAAAATTTCTGATTGCGATGAGAACCAACCGGCACCAATCCGATTTCGGCCATTTCCAGAGCATGGGGGTAAACAGGAAGGCGTGAGGTAAATAAACGCAACGCAACCTGGCTGGCGTGGGCCATTTCAGCAGCATGACCTATCAACCCGAAGCCGGTAATGTCGGTAGCAGCAGAAACCCCAACCGCCATCATCACTTCCGACGCATCCTTGTTGAGAGCGATCATCCCGTCAATCGCGGCAACAATGTCGGTTTCCGTCAGCACGTCACCTTTTAATGCGGTCGTTAACAAACCGGTTCCCAAGGGCTTGGTCAAGAGCAGCTGATCGCCGACCCTGGCGCCACAGGTCGTTACCATCTGGCGTGGGTCCACCGTACCGGTGACACTTAAGCCGTATTTAGGCTCGTCATCCTCGATGGAATGACCGCCGGCGACTACCGCGCCGGCCGCATGGACACGCTCAGCACCACCGCAGAGGATCTGAACGAGGATACTTTCTTTCAGACAATTGACCGGAAAACAGACAATATTCATCGCTGTCAATGGTCGGGCGCCGACGGCGTAGAGATCGGAGAGGGAGTTGGCGGCAGCAATCTGGCCATAGCGATAGGGGTCATCGACTACCGGAGTAAAGAAATCGACCGACTGCACCAGCGCCAGCGACTCACTGAGACGATAAATAGCCGCATCGGCAAACGGAATTTCCTGCGATAACAAGGCAGGATCTTCACTCTGGGGGAGCTGACTCAGTACCTGGGTCAGGGTCTCAGGACCTATTTTTGCCGCTCAACCGGAACTGCGCGACAAGGAGGTCAGTCGAATATTCATTCTCATCCCTTTAATAGTTTCAGTTCTACCCACTACCCACTACCCACTACCCACTACCATGAACCTATACTTCAGGCAACTGCCAGGCGACCCGGTGATCATCGACGCGACGGGTAAATTTCATGCTGTCGAACAGTTCCAGCAGCGCCTGGGTCAGCTTGCGCCCACTGCCGAGCTGATCACGGAATTGCGCCAGAGTCAGGGTGGGTTGCTGCTTAAAATGACTGATCAGCATTGTTTCCGCCTGACGATAATGCTCCATGTGCAGGGAGCTCTCCTGATTAAGGCGCACCAGCAGCCCTTCCAGATACAGAAAGGAAAAATATTCATCCGCATCGATATCCGCAAAGCCTAACTGCGACAGGACATCCTGGTTGTTCTTGGCATCAAAGCCGGCTGAACGAAAATGGGCTTCAATCCGCGCGACAATCTGCTGCTGCTCCGGTTGCAACTGCGGCTGCCAACCGGGCGTAGCAATCAGGTCGCGGCGCGGTTCCAGCACCCCCTCATCAAACGCCCATTGCAGTAACACCTCGAACCCCTTCGGTGCCAGTTTAGCGGAAATCCGTGCCTGCAGAGTTGCCCGTGGCATGCCGTGGCGCAAAGGGTGCCGGCGGTGATAGTGACTGACGATTTGCGGCAGTTGCTGCTTCCAGCTGCGCAGCCGTTCACTGTTCACCCACTGTTCGACAAGCAGGTCAACCCGTCCCTGGTCACGCAGTTTTTCCAACCCCGCCAGCAGTTGATCGCGACCGGTACCGGTTTGTTTTTCCAGTTCCTTCAGCCGTGCCAATTGCAGCTCATCAAGTTTCTGCAACCAGAAGCCCAGATCACCGGAAACCAGTTCCTGCAGACGCTGGATAACCTCAGGACGAAAGCGCTTGTGCTTGTGCGGTTCAGCGTCAATAACAACACCGCCGCCGATGGTGTGCATGGGAGAATATGAACGGATGATAAAGCGATCGCCGCGATGCGCCAGGACCGACTGATCGAGGGCCAGTTGCACCAGGGCTTGTTCACCACCCTCCATCTTTTCGCGGTCCAGCAGCACCACCCGGGCAACGCTGCGGCCGGTTCCCAGATGAAAATGAACCGGATCACGAAACTTCAGTGGCCACGGCGCATCAGGTAACAGTTGCAGCTGAACATCAATGCGCCGGGTCGCGCGAAACAAGCCCGGCGTGCCCAGCACCGAGCCGCGCGGCACCTGTTCACGATTAATGCCCGCCAGGTTCAGGGCCACGCGCTGGCCGGCGCACACCTGGCTTACCTGCTGATCATGCACCTGTGCCTCGCGTACCCGCGCGGTGACCCCGGCCGGCAGGATTTCAAGACTGTCACCGGTGGTGATGGTACCGCTGTTGAGGGTGCCGGTGACCACGGTACCAAACCCGCTGATACTGAAGCAGCGGTCTACCGGTAGACGCACGGCGCCGCTGTTATCGCGCGGTTCAACCTGGCGCAGTTGCCGACGGATGGTCT
>NZ_JCBCBS010000090.1:0-39567 GCF_059864205.1 Pelovirga sp. | reverse complement strand
CGAGGGTAAGGGTCAAAACCACAAGTGGATGGGCACGAGTTGGGCACAGGATGGGCACAGACACAAAAAAAGGGTCAGCTAAATCCGCTAACCCATTGATTTTATTGGCGCGCCCGAGAGGATTCGAACCTCTGACCTCTGCCTCCGGAGGGCAGCGCTCTATCCAGCTGAGCTACGGGCGCATGGGGCACGTTTATACGTCATCCGCAGCCTGAATGCAACCGGAAAGATCGCCAAAAACCTTGGTATGGAACCCTTCTTCACCATATAATAGAGCAATAAACTTTTTTTTTGGAGCGCGGATCTCCGACGAATGGGCAACAACTGCCGAACCTGCCGGAGCAGGAGCATTGTCTAAATGATCATCAAGCTGCTGGTAGTTGTTATAGCTGTGCTTGTCGGCGGCTGGCTTGGCTGGCTGGCTGGCAGCCCATGGGGACTAATGACAGCCTATTTTGCCGCAGTAATAGGCGCTTCTATCGGCCTATATATCGGACGCCGGATCCAGCGCAATCTTGACGACGATTAAAGTTAACAGCAGTCTAACCAGTCGTTGTCACAGCGCACCATACGCGTGCGGCGCAACAGATAACTGAGGTACAACGGACAGGCATCGTGGTCATCGGTTTGACACAATAGTTGCCACATCAGTGTCACCGTTGCAGGACGTTGACAGCAGCTTGACCGTTCGCAGTAAAGCGGGCAGGTGACACCCAACTGATGGGATCTTTCATTTGGGCTAACAGCAACCGACATAGGGCAATCTCCTTTTGGAATCTACAAAGGGCTGTTACCAGGATGCCGATTAAGTGTTGGAATTGTGCAAGAGCGATGTTTGGTTTATATGAAAAAAGCGGCAACCACCTTGACGATGATTCCCGCTTTTTTTCTCTCATATAACTGACCTTCCTATTTGTGATCCTCATAGGTGCGTCGGATCAGCAACGCGACACATCCCCCCAGGATCAACAACAGCACCAGCGCACCGCCGGCGATCTTGCGCCGGCCAAGGGTTTTTTCCAGCTCGTCAATGGTTGCCTTGGTTTCTTCCAGTGCGGCATCAAAACCAGCTGTTTCGGCACGGATTTTTTCGATATCGACACTATGAAACAGGCGCCGGAAGTTGTTACGAGTCGAAAACAGGTCATCCTGCAGGCGGCCGATATCGAACCCGACCCGATACAAAGAAGCGACGGAAGATTCCAGACGACTGAGCACCCCCTCGGTAGTACTGATCTCCTCTTTGATCAACGCCGGTTTATCGTAACTATGGCAACGCGAACAGCTGACCTCGTTGATCAGGTCGATGGTAGCCACCTGCACCGCATGATTTTCATGGCAGGTGACGCAGTTGGGACCACCAAATTCAACCACCTGACCGTGCAGACTTTCGCGATAGTCCTCTTCGACCCCGACATGGCAACGACCACAAAAAGCCGGCACCGCGGCATATTCCGGCACACCGATGAAGCCGCGTTCGGCAGTCATGGCATTGACATAATCGGTGGGGTCGCCACCATGGCAATCATGACAGGAAACCCGATGGCGCGCATGGATACTGGTATGCCACTCTGCTGTCGGAATTTCACCCAATTGGCCGGAAAGCCCACTATGGCAATCGATGCAGACACTGGTGGTTTCAGCAGAAGCGCTGGAGCCAGTCAGTAAGAGAATGGCAAGAAGGAACAACAGATTGGTCAGAAATGTTTTTTTCATGAGTAATGCCCCCACAGTGACAAGCCGACAAACACCAGAATCCCCAGCAGGTAAAGGGTGACAAACAAGGGTCGGTGAGCCGGTCGCCGCTCCAGCCCCCGGTCAAAAAACGGTAACATGGCGAGAAAACCCATAGCCACCCCCTGGGAGGCTAGACCAAGAAGCTCATTGGGGAATATTTTCAGCGCCTGATAAGCCCACAGGAAGTACCACTCCGGCTTGATATTTGGAGGGGTAAAGAATGGGTCGGCAGGTTCCAGCGCATCCGGCGGAATAAAGAGCCCTGGCGCGAAGAAAGTGATAGCCACCAGCAGCGCCAGAGCAAAAAAGACCATGGCTGTATCTTTAATGGTGTAATTGGGATGAAACGGCACGCCATCATGATGCTCTTCGTGATGGAAGCTCAAGGGCATATCGGTCGTGCGATAGTCATCACCAAAAGGTGGCTTGGAGATACCAACGCGGCGGACACAAAACAGATGAAAACCGACCAGGGCTAAAAACGCCAAGGGCAGCCCCATGACATGCAGCGCAAAAAAGCGCCCAAGGGTAGCTTCATTGACGGTGGGCCCGCCACGCATGAATGCGACCAGTTGATCCCCAATAATCGGTATGGCACCGGCAGCATCGGTAGCTACAGTTGTTGCCCAGAAAGACAGCTGACTCCAGGGAAGCAGATAACCGGTCAGACAGAATACCAGTCCCAGATTAAACAGAATAAAACCCGAGATCCAGGTTAACTCACGTGGGCGCTTGTAACTGCCCATGAAAAGAACCGAGAGCATGTGCGCCAACATAAAGACAATAATCAGATTGGAGCCGACCACATGCAGATAACGGATCAGCCAGCCATAGGGGATCTCGTTCATGATCATGGTGACACTGGTAAAAGCCTTTTCTGTATCGGGCACATAGTAAACCAGCAGCAGGGTTCCGGTAAGAAACTGTAAGCCAAACATCGCCAGCAGCACCGCCCCCAGGGTGTACCAGATATTGATATTGCGCGGCAGTAAATAGCCGCCAAGGTTCTTGTGCATTAATTCACGAACGCCCAGGCGCCGATCCAACCAGTCAATTGCTTCTTTAGCAGGATTCATTGTCTACCTCCTTAACCGATCAGAATGTCGTCGCCGTCAAGGATTACCGGATAGGTATCCAGGGCGCGTGGCGGTGGTCCACCGAGAACCTGGCCGGAAGGGGCAAAGCGACCGGCATGGCAGGGGCAGAGAAATTCCTGCGACTCATCAATCCATTTAACAATGCAACCCAAGTGGGTACAGACCGCACTCAAAGCGACAAACTCTCCGGCCCGTGGTTGCAATACAACCGCCGGCCGCCCCTGGAAAGCAAAGAAATGGGCACCGCCAATCGCCACCAGATCGCGGGTAACGCGCACCTGGTTGTCCTCACCGCCACGATCAACAGGCGAAAGAAAACGGAACAGCGACCAGCCAAAAGCGCCGGCGGCAAAGGCACCAATAGCCGCCAGGATAATACCCAGAAACGTTCTTCTCTCATTAGGGGAGGCAGGGGCTTCGCTCATAGGAACTCCTTGATGATGGTTATACAGACTGCGTCGGAAATCGCCACAACGCGGTAAATTCTGACCATAGAAAAAATATGAGGGGGACTATAACACAATGGTTACGTCAAGATAATAATGGATGAGCTTTTTTTAAATACTTTTTTTATCCCATTAAAGCACTCTTGTCGCTCCTTCTGTTGCAAGAGGCTCATTTCATACGAACAACAAACCCGACAATTCCTCAAACCACCCCCGCTAAAGCAGAAAATCTCAATGAATACAAGGTGTTTTTACAACTTTAAAGAATCGTTGGGCAATGCCCTTTCAATTGACAGGAGTTATTTCTTCCTGCTATAGGTTGCTCCTATTATTTTTGATCAGGGAGCAGCAATGTCAATAACGGAAAAAGAGCAAAGCATCCTCTATTCACGAGAACGTATCGCCGTCGAAGTCGAGCGTTTAGGCGCCGAAATTTCCCACGATTTTGCCGATCAGGAGGTTATGCTGATTGGTGTTCTGAAGGGTTCTTTTATTTTTATTGCCGACCTGATTCGGGCGATCAAGGTTCCGACCGTTGTTGATTTCGTCCGGTTGGCGAGCTACGGCTCAGAAACCAGCACATCAGGCATCATCGAGTTTCGTAAAGGGCTGGAAATGCCCATTCGCGGCCGCCATGTGATCATTATCGAAGATATTGTCGACAGCGGTTACACCCTGGAATGCCTCTACCACAAATTATTACTCCAGGAACCGCAATCGCTTAAAATCTGTACCTTGATTGACAAGCGTAAACGCCGCGAAGTTGATATTGAGGCCGACTATGTCGGTATCACCATGGATGATGGCTTCATCATCGGCTACGGCCTTGACCACGACGAACGCTATCGTAACCTGCCAGACATCTATCTGGTTAACAACACCTGACAGCATTCTGCGCATCAGCCGACATGGCCGCCGATTGATGTGCTGAAATACTCATGGATAAGCTCCAACAGGAGGTCGCATATGGTTATCACCTGCCCTGAATGTTCCACCCGTTTCAAGGTCGCCGCTGAACGCATCCCGGATGCCGGGGCAAAGCTACGCTGTGCCCGCTGTCGGCACGTTTTCATGGTGTACAAAGCGGTAGCCGCAGAAACAGGCTCAGAAGCATCAACAGCGGCGCAAAAAGAAGAAGCCCGGGAGGGTTTTTCCCCGGAATCGGGCGCGAATAGCGAAGCTGAGCCACCGGCACATGAAAAAATAGACACTTTTTCTCGCGACCAGTTCGTCATTCCTGACGATCCGACGGACTTCAGTGATATTGAAACCAATGACAGCGAATTCGACTACGACCGCTTCCGCGAACTCGATAGCAGCGACGCAACCGCTGAAGACTTTACTTTTGGCAACGATGAAGAGCTGGCGCCCCCTCCAGCAGCAGACACTGAACCTGTTCCCGAATCTGGAAAAAAGCCGCTTGATACCCCTGTGGAGCAGGCAGAAGCCAGGGAACTGTACGCCGCTTCCGCAACAAAGAATAAAACCACGGCAGCTCCCGGCAGCTCGGTTTTTTCGATTCTGATCAAGGCCATGCTCCTGATCATTCTGGCGGCGCTGATCGGCGGTGGAGTCTATATCTATGTGGACGGACCGGAAGCCGTCAATGAAAAGCTGAAGCAATTTTTTGGTCAGACGACCGAAGAGTCAAACGGCATTAACCAGATTTCTCTGGGGACACTGGAAGGACGGTTTTTGAGAAATGAACATGTCGGCGAGATTTTCCTGATTCGTGGTGAGGCGATCAATAATTTCAACCAGCCTCGTTCCGCCATCCAGGTCAAGGGGGTATTGTACGATCAGCTCGGCAAACCGCTGACCCAAAAAACCGTCTTCTGCGGCAACCCGATCAGCGATGAACAACTGCGCACCCTTCATTTTGAGGAACTGGAGCAGATGATGGGGAACCAGTTTGGCAAAGACTTAAGCAACATGAAGGTCGACCCGCGCAGAAGTATTCCTTTTGATATTGTCTTTAGGGATCTGCCGGAAAACATTGCCGAGTTCAGCGTCAATGTCACCACTTCCCGCCCGCCTGAGCGCTAAATTTACGCCGCCCGCCCTGCTTTTTTTCCACCAGTTCGACAGCGCAAAAAAAAGCGGCGACCGTTAAATAACAGCCACCGCTTTCACCTCATTCGGTATGGAAAGGATCAGACCCCGCTGATCGCATCCACCGGACAGGAGTCAACGCAAGCGCCACAATCGGTGCAGGTTTCCGCATCGATGGAGTAGATGTCGCCTTCGGCAATCGCGTCGACAGGGCAGGTTGATTGGCAAGCGCCACAAGCAATACATTCGTCAGAGATTACATGAGCCATGATTTTTCCTCCTGAAAAATTAAGTTCTGGTATCACCAGGCACGGTTATACCCTCGCAACAGGTGGCACTTTACCCGATCTCAACCTCCCTGTCCAGACCTGAAAAACACTTGCGAAAAATGAGCTAATCGCGCTAGCCTGTACGCGCAATTGGACCAGTGTTCTGTTATGTTTAAGTGGCTGTCGCCGGCAACCCCACCATGATTATCGGACGATCGTGAGGGTCACCGATCCATTTTCTACATTGATTATAAAGGAGATTGCAACATGGACATTCTGGCTTTGAACTGCGGAAGCTCGTCGGTAAAGTACCAGTTGTTTGACTGGAAACGCAAGGAAGTCATTGCCAAGGGGATGGTCGAGCGCGTTACCATCGGCGATTCTTACATTATCCACGAAGTACCAGGGCGCGACACCTACCGTGAAGAGTACGAGTGTCCCGATCATAAAACCGCTGTTCATCTGATTGTTAAAACCCTCAGCGGCAAGGAGCACGGCGTTGTTACCAACATGAACCAGATATCTGCTGTCGGCCATCGGGTGGTTCATGGTGGTGAACAATTCACCTGCTCGGTGCGCATCGACGAGAACGTACTGGATGCTATCAAGGAGGTTCAACACCTTGCTCCATTGCACAATCCACCAAACATTTCCGGCATTGAAGCGGCCCAGGCGGTTCTTCCTGATGTCCCGCATATTGCCATTTTTGACACCGCCTTCCATCAGACCATGCCGGAACATGCCTATACCTATCCGGTGCCTCACGAGTGGTACACCAAGCACGGCGTTCGGCGCTACGGCTTTCATGGCACCAGCCACCTCTATGTATCCAAACGTGCGGCTGTCCTGCTCGGCAAAAAGCCGGAGCAATGCAACATCATCACCATGCACATCGGCAATGGCGTTTCCCATAGCGCCATCAAAAATGGCGTGTCGGTGGACACCTCCATGGGGCTGACTCCCCTTGAGGGGGCGGTGATGGGAACCCGCTGTGGCGACATTGATCCGGCGATTCCGGCCTTTATCATGGAGCGCGAGGGACTGACCCCTAAAGAGATTGATAGTGTTCTCAATAAAAAATCGGGAATCCTTGGTATCACCGGCGAGTTTACCGATCGTCGCGATGTGATCGAGGCCGCCGAAGCCGGCAACGAGCGTTGTCGCCTCGCTCTTGAGATCGAATCTTATCGGCTGAAAAAATATATTGGTTCCTATTGTGCTGCCCTCGGTCGCCTTGATGCCATTGTCTTTACCGCCGGTGTCGGTGAGATGGGATGGCTGATCCGCGAAAAAGCCCTGGAGAACCTGGAACACATGGGGATCACACTTGACCGTGAAACAAATCGCAACACCATGACCCGCAAGCGTGAAACGATGATTTCCACCCCCGACTCACCGATCAAGGTGTTTGTTATCCCGACCGACGAAGAGCTGGTTTTTACCGAGGACGTCGTTGCCATACTCGAAGACACCTACACAGATCACATGAATTTCAGCTACTCCTTTGCTCGCGATACGTTTCAACGCAGCTAGCACCCTGTAAACCATAATCTATCGCATCTTGCGACATTTCTTGAGTTACAGGGTACTGGTTGATATAAATTTGAGGCCGTCCATCGTGGCATATCAGCGGGATGGACGGTTGATTTTTGGTAACTGTTCAGCACCGGATCTTCGGATCCTATGTCAAGGGACGCGATTGTTTCCCGTTGGGTCATCCATGACCGCTTATTGTCGCCGTCCATGGCGACAAACACCCTTGTCACAGGAGCCAAAGGCCCTGCGCAAAAATAACGGCAGAAACAATCTCAACCCGGCAACAATCTAACGCCCCTGATCACAGGGTAAATGGACCACCTTCCTCAATCGAGCGCAGATAAGCACGCGCCCGGGCAATTAATTCCTCATCGCTGGACAGATCAATCGCCGCGAGAAAATAATGATAAGCGCTGGTCAGATAACGCGGATTTTTTACCATTGCCTGCCCTCCCCCCAGATACGCCTGAGCAAGGTCAACATCGCGTGGGCGTTCGGCAATTAATCGGCGAAAAAGAATCAATGCCTCCTGATTGCGTTCCTGGGCCAGCAGATAATTGCCAACCGCAAGCAAATCTGCGGTCGCAACCTGCTGACGCTCTTCGCGACTGTTCAAACTGAAATAACAGTGCACCGCCTGGTCAAGATTCGCCTGATTGATGGCTGGACAGATGCGGCGCAAAGATTCCAACGGTGTATGCCGTCGCCGCGACTCTGACGCCGGGCGTTGGGGAAACAGCTGGCGGTAATGATTCCCCCCCCAGGCAACACCTAAGCCCGCAAGAAAACCGCCGATATGAGCACCATGGGCAATTCCGCTGCCTTGGGTACCGCTGACAATAAACGGCAGCAGATTGTCGATCAGCAGATAAAAACCGAGCAATAATCGGGCCGGCAGAAGAATCGTCGTTACCACAAAAGGAAACAAAAAGATCAGGCAGCGCACCCGGTTTTTGGGAAACCACAGAAAGTAACACCCCAGCACACCGAAGATCGCTCCGGAAGCGCCGATCAGGGGAATGTGGGAACGGAGTGAAAACAGCGTGAAAAAAAGTGTCGCCGCCACACCGCACCCCAGATAAACCAGCAGATAGCGCCAATGACCGAGCCGGTATTCGACATTGTTCCCAAAAATATAAAGAAACATCATATTGCCGGCCAGATGCATCAAACCGCCGTGCAGAAACAGGGAACTTAAAAGAGTCGGCAGTGAGGCAGCCGCCGGCCTGAAACCGTATTTGAACACCAACAGATCGTGCGCGCTCAGGTGCGTAAGCAGCTCTTGAGCCGACACCCTGCCGTACAAACCAAGTGATCTGAGATATTCCAATAGCAACGGATCAGTCAAATCGACCGAGGCACGGGTAGCCGGGAAGGAAATGAGAAGAAAAACAGCAATATTTATTGCCATCAGCCCCCAAGTGACATAGGGGCGACCAGGCGGCTTGGGAGTATCAGCAATAGGAAAAAACATTGCAATCCTGTCGGTTGGCAGGCAAATATACTAACACAGAGTCGGCGCAACCGGCACAGCGGTTGTCAGTGCCCAAATTCTCAACGCAGAGAAAGTTCTGGCCATGAGCCTATTGTTTATTCTTGACATGATCGGCACCGTCGCTTTCGCCGCCTCCGGCGCCTGGGTCGGTGTACGCAAGGAGATGGATCTGTTCGGTGTTGTTTCCCTCGGCATGGTCACGGCCATCGGTGGCGGCACCCTGCGCGATCTGCTCCTTGGTGATCTGCCCCCTTTTTGCCTGCAGAACGAAATCTATTTCTGGGTGCCGGCAGCAACGGCGGTACTGGTTTTTGTCATGCATCGCCACCTGCCCAATCTGATGCAACCACTGCTGTATCTGGATGCCATTGGTTTAGGTACCTTTGTAGTGATTGGCGTCAGCAAGGCCCTGCTGTTTGAAACCGGCCCCTTTGGTGCCGTGTTGATGGGCGTACTGACAGGCACCGCCGGCGGGGTTATCCGCGATATCCTTGCTAACGAAGTCCCTTTGATCCTGCGCCAGGAAATTTACGCCTCCGCCTGCATTTTTGGTGGTATTATGCTGGTCATTCTGACGCGTCTTGAAGCGCCTGAGCAGTTGAATCTGCTGCTGGTTGCCGGCAGCGTTATTCTGATCCGGGTACTGGCTATCCACCGTAACTGGTCGTTACCCAAAGCTCGCACAGTGCAGTAGTTTTTTAACCGACTCGACAAGGACACCAGCATGCGTCAGATTAAATTCACCAACGGCATCACCCTCAACCCCGGCAAGATCATCGGCCTGGGGCGCAACTATCTCGATCACATCCGCGAACTTGGCAATGCCGTACCGGATCGTGCAGTGATTTTCTGCAAGCCTCAGAGCAGTTTGCTCGAAAATGGCGGCACGATCATTCTGCCTGACTTTGCCCAAGAGTGTCATCATGAATTGGAGCTGGCCGTAGTGATTGGCAAAAGCGGCAAGAAAATCGCCGCAGCCGATGCTCTTGACCATGTTACCGGCTATGCTGTCGCCCTTGACCTGACCCTGCGCGACCTGCAGACCCAACTCAAGGAGAAAGGGCTCCCCTGGGAAATCGCCAAAGGGTTTGACACCTCCTGCCCTCTTTCTGACGTTGTTCCGGCTGACCAGGTGGCTACCCCTAACAACCTTGAGTTGCAACTGAAGGTGAACGGGTTGATTCGGCAGCAGGGCAATACGGCCCAGATGATGCGTTCAATTGAAGAAATCATTGCCGAGATCTCCATCTACTTTACCCTCGAACCGGGCGACATCATTCTTACCGGAACCCCGGCCGGCGTTGCCAAACTGAACAGTGGCGATACCCTCGAGGGAAGTATCGACCAGGTCGGCACACTCACCGTCGAGGTTGCATGAGCAGCCGTTTTGCCCTGATCGGCCCCGGTCGGGTCGGTGCGGCCATTGCCAGAGCCCTGTTCGAGAAGGGCTTTCAACCGGTCGCCATTATTGGTCGCAACGCACACACAGCGCATGAAGCCTGTTCTTTTATCGGCTGTGATGTGGATCTGGCAACAACGGATTTGCACGCTGCGGCCCCTGCCAAGCTGATTCTGATCGCGGTGCCAGATGATCAAATTGCTGCCGTTGCACGCCAACTTCACCTCAAGCAGATAGCCCAATCGGACTCTGTCCTGCTTCATTTCAGCGGTGTTCACCCGGCCGCCATTATGCGTCAACCACAAGGGCAAACGTTCCTGTTTTCCCTCCATCCGCTGCTCCCTTTTGCCGACCGAAAGCAGGCGTATGAACGATTGAGCCGTGTTTCTTATTTCGGTGAAGGGGATGTGGCCGCTTATTCCGCTGCCGCGACCCTCTGTAATGCCCTGGGGGGACAACTCCAGTTCATCAGCTCCCAGATGAAACATCTTTATCATGCCGCCGCCTGCCTGGCCTCCAATTATCTTGTCACCTTGATCGCGGAGGCTGGTTCTCTACTGGAAGAATGCGGCATTGACCCGGCCCGGGGGGACACCTGTCTGCTCCCGCTACTCGAAGCGACCTTGCACAATGTCGCCACCTGTGGCACAAAAAAAGGGCTGACCGGCCCCATTGTGCGGGGTGATATCGGCACCCTCACGGCCCATCTGCAGGCATTGGAAACCAGTACCACGGGTCTGCTTGACCTCTATTGTCTGCTGGGCAACAGAACCGTGCAGCTGGCCGAAGGTTCGGGTCGTATCAGTACAAGCATGGCGGAAAAAATACGTGATCTTCTTAATGATAGGATCTTCACTAATAAAGTCACATGAATTTATTAAAATACTTGCCTTTTTCCCTTGTTTTAGTTAATTAGATATATCTATTAGTTGTAGTCGGCTACCCATCAGCCCAACTGCCGGCATGTGGCAGCAGAATTGTCGAATCTACTGAACATCAGAGAAGCAATGAATATCACTTGCAGCGACAAAAAAAGCTATAACATCTCCAACCTCCCCACGGTCCCTCATCTGTTGGTGGAACTGCTCAACCTTTGTCATCAGGAAGATGCGGGTTTTGACAAGTTCGCCGAGATGATCGGCAAAGATACCGGGCTGACGTCGAGGGTGATGCACATTGCCAACACTCCGGCTTTTCGACAATGGAACGATGTCAGTGATCTGCGCCGTTTTTTGATCGTGCTGGGTATGCACAACCTCAAAACCATTGTTACCACCTCTGCGATTGAGCAGTTTTTTTACCAGTTCAGCAGTGCCTTTAATCACCAGTTACGCCAGATCTGGGTGCGCTCCATATGTTGTGCCAATCTGTGCGAACGGCTGGCCCGCCTGCTTAACTATCACAAACCCGGAGAAGCGTTTTTTGCCGGCCTGCTCCACCAGTCCGGCATGCTGATCCTGATGATGAACGATTGTGACAATTATCTCCAGTTGCTGGACAGTTATTACGAGACCCCCTACAGTTTCTGTGAGCAGGAAAGAGCACTTCTACAAATCGATCATTGTGAGCTCGGAGCACTGCTGGCGCAGAGCTGGAAACTCGATTCCTTTATTGCCGATGCCATCCAATTTCAACGCGCTCCTACTGATGAGTTACGCAGTGCTCCGACCCTGATAAAAATTCTCGCCGTTGCTGCCCGCTTTACCGGGAGCCGCAAACCTGACGACAACCCCACAGCGCTGGCTAGAGCGACGGAGCTTCTCGGGCTCACCTCCGAAACAGCCCTTACCTGCCTTCATGAAGCGCTGGACAAAAGTATCGCCATGCTGACCGCACTAAGTATTCCGGATGCCGCCTCTCTGATCAACCAACAGCAGGAATCAGGTCTGCTGTCCGAGGATAAAAAATCGGCCCCGCAACTGCGCGAGGCAGTTCGCCGGGTCGCTCTGAGCCGGGCTGCTGCACCTGGCCTCAGCAAGGATATGATAACTTTTGCCAAGCAGGTTAGAATCAGCTTCTGCTCGGTCTTTCCTTTGCAGCAACTGCTGCTGCTGCGTTACGATGAGAAAAAAAATTGCGTCATTCCGATCAATGATCTTGGCTTGCATCAGTTAGAGGATCTGGTCTGGGAAGAATCTGACAACAAAAGTCAAATTATTGCCGCCCTCAACTCCGGCAGGGAAGAAACCCTGACCACAGACGGTTCCACTATCGCCGATCGGCAATTACTCCGCCTGCTTGACAGCACAACAGCCACCCTGATCCCCCTGATTGACCAGAATACAAAAATCGGCGTGATAGCCCTGGGGCTGGGCCGTGAAAAATCACCCCTGGCGGCAACCGACAAGGCCCTGTTATCTTTGTTTTGCGAGGAGGTCGCCCGGCGCCACGCTGCTCTCAACAAAACCCTGGATAATTCTCTTGGCATGGGAGCAAACCGATTCAGACAACTGGTGCATGAAATCAGCAACCCCTTGTCAATTATCAACAACTATCTTTATGTTCTTGGCAAAAAGCTTCACCAGGAGGATGCGGCCCAGGAGGAGTTGCGCACCATTTCCGAAGAAATTGAGCGGATTGGTCGCATCCTGCTGCACGCAAGGGAGAATACCTCAGGCGTTATAAGCAGCCAGGATATTACCAATATTAATGAACTGATATCCGAGCTTGATCGCATCCTGAAAAACTCACTGTACACGTCGGGACACATCCAGTCGGTTCTGCAGCTTGACAGGACATTGCCTCCGGTTCGCTGTTCTGCCGACAAGCTCAAACAGGTGTTGATCAACCTGCTTAAAAACGCCGCGGAAGTTCTTGAGTTCGGTGGAACCATTCAGGTTTTCACCCGGGATAATATTTTTCAGGATCAACAGCGTTTGGTTGAGATCACGGTCAAGGATAATGGCCCCGGCATTACGCCGACCATTTTACAGAACCTGTTCACTCCTGTTGTCAGTACCAAGGAGGGACACTCGGGTCTGGGACTGGTCGTTGTCAATACACTGGTAAAGGAAATGGGCGGCAGCATCTCGTGTTTTTCAAGTCCGGCAACCGGCACCGAGTTCAAAATACTTCTGCCACGTGAGATCGCATGATACACTGCACATCCATCTACTAATGACGACATGCTGATACCTGGGGGGAGAGAATGATGGTATATGTTAATTCTGATTATTGACGACGAAATCAAGGTAGCGCAGAGCCTGCAGAGCATCCTCAAGCTGGATGGGCGCAACTCACAGATTGTGACTTCCGGCAGCGAGGCGTTTTCAGAGTTGTCACGCCGGCAGTACGATATCGCGCTACTTGATCTGAACATGCCGCAGGTTGACGGCTTCGCCGTTTTGGAGCACATCAACAGATACCATCCGCAGACCAATGTTATTGTCGTCAGCGGTGAATCTGAAATAAGAAAAGCCGTTCATGTCTTCAACGCCGGAGCAAAAGACTTCGTCCGCAAACCCTACACTCCCGAAGAACTTCTTTTTTCCGTCAACAACGTCTGTGAAAAAATCCAGCTTGAACGTGACAACAAAGCGATGATCGAGACCCTGCAGGAATCGGAAGCACTGCACAAGTTCATCGTCCACAATTCACCTGACCTTGTCTACATGCTCGATCAACATGGCAATTTTAACTTCGTGAATAAAAACAGCATTGATCGTTTAGGTTTCACCAGAAAGGAACTGCTGGGCAGGCACTACAGTACGGTTGTTTATCATGAGGATCTGGATCTGGCGAACCGCTACTTCAAGGCTGACTCGACCTTGAGATTCGACGAAAAAGTGGAGTTAAGACTTCAGGGAAAAGAAAAGACCAACATCGTCTACACCGAGATCCGCACCCTGAATATCGAACGCAAGCTGGCCGGCGGTTACCGTCTCGGGCGGACGAAAAAAGCCGGACGTCATTTTATCGGCACCTATGGGGTGGCCCGTGACATTACCGAGAAAAAACGTTCAGAAGAACTCATCCGTTTTCAGCACAATCACGATCTGTTGACCGGTCTGCCCAATCGCAATCTGCTTCATGAGCGGCTAAGTCAGATGATCACGCGCGCCCAGGGCACGAATGAAACCTTCGCATTGATACTGATCGATATCAACCGCTTCAAACTCATCAATGACACGTACAGCCAGACGATCGGCGACAAGACGCTGCGCCGCTTTGCTGACCGTCTGAGACGCTGCTGCACCCCCGTTGATACCCTCGCCCGCATCGGTGGCGATGAATTCGCCTTACTACTGCCCACCGTCAATGCCCACAACGAGGCACTCCGTAGAGCCGAGCGTATCGTTGCTGAAACCGCCATGCCGATACGCGACAATGGCCACGAAATCCATATCAGCGTCAGTATCGGGATTGCAACCTATCCCGAGCATGGCAACAGCTGTGAAGACCTGATGAAAAATGTCGACACGGCGTTATGCAACCTGAAAAACCGCTCCATCAACTCCTATGGCTTCTACAATTGGTCACTGGAGAACAAAAACAGTCAGAAAGTCTTTACTGAAAACCTGATCCGACAGGCGCTGAAAAACGACCAACTGATCGTCTACTACCAACCCCTCTTCCACCTCAACACCATGAGGGTCAGCAGCCTCGAAGCCCTGGCAAGGATCCAGTTGCCTTCGGGCGAGATCATGTTGCCTAACCAGTTTATCGAGACAGCCGAAGAAACCTCGCTGATTCTTGATATCGGTGCGCGCGTCATGGACATCGCCTGCCGGAATATCAACGAGTGGAACCGCAAAGGCCTCTTTGTGCAGGTGTCGATCAATGTTTCTGCGGTCCAACTGCAGATGGACAACTTTGCCGCAAAAGTGCTGGATCAGATCCATTACCATCGCCTCAGACCACAGGATATCGAACTGGAGCTGACAGAGAATGTCCTGGTTCAGGATCTTAAAACAACAGTTGCCAACATCGTTGAGCTGGCCGAGGCCGGAGTTAAAATTGCGGTTGATGATTTCGGCACCGGGTATTCGTCCCTCTGCTATCTTGACCGCTTACCGCTTCATACCCTCAAACTGGACAAGTCCTTTACCCAGAAAATTTCCGCAGAGAATCCGACCGATACCATTATTCCAGCAATGATCAAGATGGCAGAGGGGCTGCAGCTACGCTTTGTTGCCGAAGGAATAGAAACCCGGCAGCAACACGAGTATCTGTTAAAACATGGTGGCGCGGTTGGCCAGGGATATTACTACAGTCGCCCACTGGCAATGGGCCAGGCCACTGACTATATTCTGGCGCACATAAACACCATTGGGGATGTCCAGCCGGTCAAACAACAACAGGCGAGCTCCATCTGACCGGGAACTCGCCTGCCGCATGATTACGTCAGAACATAGGTGGGTTATGTTTCGAGGATGGCGGCGTGAGCAGCTGCCAGGCGCGCTACCGGAACCCGGTAAGGGGAACAGGACACATAATCAAGGCCAATCTTGTGGCAGAAGATGACACTGGAAGGCTCACCCCCATGTTCACCGCAGATCCCGACTTTCAGATCAGGACGGGTAGCCCGTCCCCGTTCAAATCCGATCCTGACCAATTCTCCGACCCCACGCTGATCCAGCGCAACAAAAGGATCTTTTTTCAACACGCCGCGGTCAACATAGTCGGGCAGGAAGTTACCGGCATCATCGCGTGACAAACCATAGGTGGTCTGGGTCAGGTCGTTGGTACCAAACGAAAAGAATTCAGCTTCTGTGGCAATAGCATCGGCGGTTAGACAGGCGCGAGGGAGTTCGATCATGGTACCAATCAGGTATTTGACCTTGACCCCATAACGCTCACAAACAGCATCAGCGACCTTGACCGCATTTTCACGCAAGATCCGCAGTTCATTGACATGAGCGACCAGTGGAATCATGATTTCCGGCTCAATCTCAAACTGCTCATCGCGCACCAGCTCACAGGCTGCCTCCATAATCGCCTGGACCTGCATATCGTAGACTTCCGGATAGGTGATCGCCAGACGACAACCGCGATGGCCGAGCATCGGGTTAAACTCGTGGAGTTTTCCCACGTGAGACTTGACCTCAGAGAAACGGATCCCGACCGCTTGAGCCAATTCGGACACATCATCGTCGTTCTGCGGCAAAAATTCGTGCAGCGGCGGATCGAGCAGGCGAATAGTAACCGGCAGCCCTTTCATCGCGCGGAAAATCCCGAGAAAATCCTCCTTTTGCATCGGCAGGATCTTGTCGAGGGCACGCTTACGGCCGGCGAGGTCATTGGCCAGAATCATCTCGCGCACGGTCTGAATCCGGTTGCCCTCAAAGAACATGTGCTCAGTCCGGCACAGGCCAATCCCTTCAGCGCCAAAGTCGCGCGCCACCCTGGAATCGTAGGGGGTGTCGGCATTTGTCCGCACCTTCAGGCGCCGGCAGCCGTCGGCCCAGGCCATCAAGGTTGCGAAATCACCACTGACTTCCGGTTCGATCTTGGGAACGTTGCCCAGCAGCACCTCACCAGCGGAGCCATCGAGGGTGATATATTCGCCGCGTTTCACCACCAGTCCGGATTCAGTGACAAACTGCTGTTTCTCATAATCAATTTTGATCGCGCCACAGCCGGAAACACAACATTTTCCCATACCACGGGCAACGACTGCGGCGTGGGACGTCATCCCGCCACGGGCGGTCAGGATGCCGCGGGCGGCGTGCATGCCATGGATATCCTCCGGGCTGGTTTCAACCCTGACAAGAATGACATCTTTTTTAAGCCGTGCCAGTTCTTCTGCTTCATCGGCGGTGAAGATGACCTGGCCACTGGCCGCTCCTGGTGATGCCGGCAACCCTTTGGCGATGACAGTCGTTTTTGCTTGTGGATCGAGGGAGGGGTGCAACAGTTGGTCAAGCTGGTCAGGGTTGACCCGCAGCACCGCTTCCTGTTCGCTGATCAACCCCTCCTTGACCATCTCTACAGCAATGCGGATAGCGGCGTGAGCGGTGCGTTTACCGGTGCGGGTCTGTAGCATATAGAGTTTCCCTTTTTCGATGGTAAACTCAATATCCTGCATATCCTTGTAGTGTTTTTCAAGCAGATCGCGAATCTTCACCAGTTCCTGATAACTGGCCGGCATCACATCTTCCATCGCCGGCAGGTCGCCTTCCTGATATTTAGCGCGATTGATCGGCTGCGGCGTGCGAATTCCGGCGACGACATCCTCACCCTGGGCATTGACCAGATACTCGCCATAAAAGTAATCTTCACCGGTAGAGGGATCACGGGTAAAGGCAACGCCGGTAGCGCAATCATCCCCCATATTGCCGAACACCATTGCCTGAACGGTGACAGCGGTACCCCAGTGCGCCGGGATGCCGTTCAGCTTGCGATAGGTTACCGCACGGGGGTTCATCCAGGAACCGAAAACCGCATTGATCGCTCCCCACAACTGCGCCAACGGATCTTCGGGAAAATCCAGTTGCAGTGTCTGTTTGCAGCTCGCCTTGAACTCGGCAACCAGTTGTTTGAGGTCGTCAGCACTGAGCTCCGTATCAAGGGTTACGCCACACTGGTGTTTTTTCCGGTCGAGCAAGTGTTCGAGGATTTCACCATCCATCCCCATCACAACATTGGCATACATCTGAATGAAACGCCGGTAGGAATCGTAGGCAAAGCGTGGATCGTTACTCTGTCTGATCACCCCTTGAATGGTCTGATCGTTGAGACCAAGGTTGAGTACCGTATCCATCATGCCCGGCATGGAGGCAGGAGCACCGGAACGCACCGACACCAGCAGCGGATTATTGCCGTCACCGAAAGATTTTCCCATGCGCTTTTCGAGTAACTGCAAAGCGTCAGCCACCTGCCGGCGCACCTCATCCGAATACTGCCGATCATTGGCATAAAAGGCCTTGCACACCTCGGTGGTTATGGTGAAACCCGGCGGCACCGGCAGACCGATCGAGGTCATGTCGGCAAGATTCATCCCCTTGCCGCCCAGCAACTCACGCATGGTACTGTCACCATCAGCAGCACCCTCTCCAAACGAATAAACGTACTTTGCCATGCTGGTCTCTCCTCACACGTAGAAATGCCGCCCCAAAACCCAGCTCAGGACAAGCGATTAAAATCGGCAATTTTGCTGAACAGAGCAGAAATTGCGGTCAGTAGCGCCAGTCGATTGTTTCTGATCGGGGCATCCTCCACCATCACCATCACATCATCAAAAAAAGCATCCACCGGCTTGCGCAGTTGCGCGACAGCCTCCAGAGCGCTTACGTAGTCGCGCTTTTGTACGGCGACGGACACCTCTTTTTCCACCAACTGCACCTGCCGGTACAGCTCTTTTTCACTGACGTCGATCAACAGATGGCTATCGACCCGGGAATCAGTCCGCTGCTTGACCATATTACCGACGCGCTTGAACGCCACGCTCAACAGGTCAAAACCGGCACGCTGTTTCAAGGTCGTCAGGGCCTTGATCCGTGCCAAGGCATCGATCGGTGCCTCGAAAGAGGCGCTCAATACGGCATCCACGACATCGGCCGGATACTGCTGCGCCAGCTGATTGACCAGACGCAGTCGGATAAAGGTGATCACATCGGTCACCACCTCCTGCGCCGGGCGCTGGCGCTTACCGTCCAGCAGAGCAACACTGCGGGCGACCAAATCGGGAATAGAAAGGGGGTAGCCGCGATCGAGAATAATGCTCAAGACACCAATCGCATTGCGCCGCAAAGCGTAAGGATCAGCAGTTCCCGTAGGGATCAGACCAACGCTGAAGCAACCACAGATGGTGTCGATTTTATCGGCAATAGAGACAAAAGCACCGACATCATCGGAAGGTAGTACACCGCCGGCCTGGGTCGGCAGGTAATGTTCGTAAATGGCGGTTGCCACACGGGGATCTTCCCCTTCGAGCAGGGCATATTCACGCCCCATTACCCCCTGCAACTCGGGAAACTCGTAAACCATTGCGGTTTCCAGATCGCACTTGGCCAGCCAGGCGGCGCGGCGGGTCAGCTCCAGAGTTTCCGCGGCAAACAGCTCGGCCAGACCAATGGCAAGCTGACTGAACCGTTCAACCTTTTCAAAACTGGTACCCAGCTGGGCCTGATAAACCACCTTTTTCAGGGCTTCCAGGCGCGACTCCAGCATTACTTTCTGATCTTCACGCCAGAAAAACATGGCATCGGCCAGCCGCGCCTTGAGCACCCGCTGGTTACCGGCGACCACGACAGCTGGATCAACCGCATGGGTATTGGCAACGGTGATAAAATGGGGGAGCAATTTACCCTGCTCATCAATCAGGGTAAAATAACGCTGATGTTCACGCATACTGGTAATCAGCAGTTCCGGCGGTAATTGCAGAAAGTCGGCCGCGATATTGCCGGCCAGAGCCTGCGGCGACTCGACCAGAAAGGTGACCTCCTGCAATAAATCGTCGTCAGGGTTGATGCGTCCACCGAGCTGCTCGGCCAAGGCCGCCAGCTGTTCCTCAATCACCTGTCGGCGGACAGCGATATCGACAATGACGTGATGCTGTTGGGCTTTGTCAATATACTCATCCACCCCTGAAACACTGAATTCTTCCGGAGCCATAAAGCGATGCCCGCGTGAGCGGCACCCGCTGTGCAAATCGCCATAGGTCACCGGCACCACTGCTCCACCATAAAGGGCAACAATCCAGTGCATCGGGCGGGCAAAACGCACATCCATATCTTTCCAGCGCATCGACTTTTTAAAACTGATTTTGTTAATGACCCGGGTCAGTATCTCCGGCAGATGATCAGTGGTGTTGCCTCCCTCAATGACCTTCGAAAGGCCAAGGTACTCCCCTTTTTCTGTCTGCACGATTTTGAGCTCCGCCACATCAACCCCGTTGGTGCGGGCGAAGCCGATCGCGGCTTTGGTCGGTTGCCCCTGCGCATCATAGGCAATCCGTGCCGGCGGACCGGTCAATTCGAGTTCCTGGCGGTGCTGCACCCGCGCCACGTCGGCAATGGAAATGGCGAGGCGACGCGGGGTGGCAAAGGTCCGTACCGCACCATGGCTGACACGGGCGTGCGCGAGTTCCTGACGCAGCAGGTTTTCCATATCTTCAAGGGCGCGCGGAATAAATCCGGCGGGAATTTCTTCCGTTCCCAATTCGAGAAACAGTTCTGCAGACATGTATGTCTCCAATCCTTGCAGGCAGTTGGCAGCTGGTAGTTTCGGTTATTTATTCAACAGGGGAAAACCAAGCCGTTCACGTTGTTCAACATAGGCAACGGCACAAAGCTTGGCCATATTGCGCACCCGACCAATGTAACTGGCGCGCTCGGTCACCGAAATAGCCCCGCGCGCGTCAAGCAGGTTGAAAGTATGGGAGCACTTTAGTACAAAATCGTAGGCTGGAAACACCAGTTTTTTCTCCGCCAGACGCACCGATTCCTTTTCGTACATAGTAAAAAGCTGGAACAGCATATCGGTATCGGCTTCTTCAAAATTGTAGTGTGAAAATTCCACTTCAGTCTGATGATGCACATCGCCGTAGCGTATCCCCTTGACCCATTCCAGGTCGTAGACATTATCCACCCCCTGAAGGTACATGGCGATGCGCTCAATACCGTAGGTTATCTCGCCGGGGATCGGCTTTAAATCGATACCGCCACACTGCTGAAAATAGGTGAACTGGGTGATTTCCATGCCGTCCAGCCAGACCTCCCAGCCCAATCCCCACGCCCCCAAGGTGGGAGATTCCCAATCGTCTTCAACAAAGCGGATGTCATGGGCAAGGGGATCGATACCAAAGCTCTTGAGGGAATCCAGATACAAATCCTGAATATTCAGTGGCGAGGGCTTGAGAATGACCTGAAATTGGTAATAGTGCTGCAAACGGTTGGGATTCTCACCATAACGACCATCGGTCGGGCGCCGTGATGGCTCGACATAGGCCACGTTCCAGGGTTCAGGACCGAGCACCCGCAAAAAAGTAGCGGGGTTAAAGGTTCCGGCACCTTTTTCGATGTCGTACGGCTGTTGAATGATGCACCCCTGGGCGGCCCAGAAGTTCTGCAGGGAAAGGATTAATTCCTGAAAAGTCACGGTACCTCCAAGAGACAGGCAAAAGCCTGCTACAACAAAAATAAGGAAAGATCATCTGCTTTCGGGAGTTTAGCGATCACCCATAAGGATGTCAAGATTCACGGGCACCCAAGCGGGCGAGAAATTTCAATGAGTTCGGTTCACGCGGCAGAATCTGACGCAGCACCTGGGAGAGCAGCATATGACCGTCACGAATGGTCGTCGCTCCCAGCCGGAATCCCTCAAACTGCTGGTGTGAAATCCGCAGTGAGCGCGCCAGTGAACCGATGCTGCCCAACCCGACCTCGAGGTCGTTGGCACCGGCACAATCACGGCAGAGGCTGCCACCACGGCGGGAATCGAAACGCACCGGCTCATTAGCGAATATTTTCAGGCACTCGCTGCAGTGTAAAAGATGGGGGATGTACCCCAGCAGATACACCAGGCGCAACTCAAACAACAGGCGCGCGACGGCATGGTCGCCACCAGCCTCAAGATAGTCAAGATAACTACAGAGCAATTGATAAATGCGCTGATGATCTGCGGCATCCGCCGCCAGCAACTCCACCAGCTCAACACCATAACCGGCCAAAGCGAGACGATCGAGATCGCTACGCAGGCCGCTACGTGAGGTCATCAGATCGGCTTCCTGTAACGTCCAGAGCTCACCGCGCCCCTGGCGCCAATAAAACAGGGCCTGGGTAAAGGGTTCCAGTGCCGCGCCAAAACGCTTGCGACTGGAGCGCGCAGACCGGGCAAACCCTTTTGTGATTCCCCAGGGGGCAGTAAAAACACTGACAATGCGATCCGCCTCACCATAATTAACGTAGCGCAACACCACGCCTTCACTGCGCAGCAGGGTTCCCTTCATGGCCACACACCCATCAGACCAGCAGCCGGACAAATACAGTCGCCGTACCGAAATAGATGAGAATTCCGGTGATATCGTTGGCGGTCTGGATAAAAGGGCTCGATGCAATGGCCGGATCGATCCCCACTTTTTTGAAGAATGACGGCACCACAACCCCCATACAGGCCGCCACGGTAATAGCTGCAACCATGGCAAGGCCAACTACCAGGCCGATATAGACATTCTGATGCCAGATCATCGCCACCAGGGCAATGACGACACCGCAGACCGAGCCCATGATCAATCCAACCCGGAACTCCTTGAAAAAAACCTGACGCAGACTGGCAAAGTCGATGCGGCCGGTGGCAAAACCGCGAATCAGAATAGTTGATGATTGGCCACCGACATTTCCCCCCATACCGGTAATAACCGGAACAAAAGAAATCAGCATAATCACCTGTTCGAGGGTCGTCCTGAACATCCACATGAGAAACCCGGTGGTCACCCCGCCGAACAAGGTCATCAGCAGCCATGGCAGCCGCAGGCGGGCGATACTGAAGGAGCGAAACCCCAGCAGCAATTCTTCTTCGGTCGTACCCGCCATGCGTAGGATATCTTCCGTCGCTTCGTCGCGCATAACGTCGATTACGTCATCAACGGTAATCACCCCCATCAGCTTGCCATGTTCATCAACAACCGGTATCGCCAGAATATTATATTTAGCCACCAATTCGGCGACATATTCCTGATCCATGTCGACCCGCACACGGATGACATTGGTCGACATGATCGCAGAAAGTTTGGTGTGGGGAACCACGGTTAGCAGCTGACGCAGCGATAAAACCCCCACCAGATGATTGTGCTCGTCGGTTACATAGACGTAAAAGACCATCTCGTAGTCCTGAGCATCGTGGAGCTTGTCAATCGCCTGCTTGACGGTGAGATCCTGGTTAAGGGAAAAAACATCCGTTGACATGATGCCACCGGCTGAATCCTCGTCATAAGCAAGCAGACGCTCGACATCCTCGGAATGGTCATCATGCATTTCGGTCAGGATATCTTCAGCCAGTTCATCGGGAAGACTGCGAATAAACAGGGCGCTGTCATCATCAGCCATCTGATGAACGATAGAGACCAGATAATCGCGGTCGAGGAGTCCGGCAAGTTCCGGCCAGGAATCGGGATCCAGTTCAGCCAGAACATCAGCAGCGCGATCAAGATCAGAAATCAGCGAAAGCAGGGTTTTTTGTTCATTAATATCAAAGTAACGGAAGATGTGCGCAATATCGGCGGGATGGATCTTGGAAAGAACTTTTTTTAGGTTTGGAGTGGCGTCACGGCGGAGTAATTTGCTGATCGAGTCCTGCAGCAAGCGCATTTTTTTTTCATGCATCGTTACCACCAATCGCGGATAAAAGTCGTCGGCCTGCTACCGATAACATGCCAAAACGAGCCTTTATTAAAAGAATGAGATGTTTAGACTCATTGGCGACCACGAAAAAAGGGCAAAGAGGTTTACATCTCTTTGCCCTTAGATAATTACCGGCTGGCCGAAATCAATTCGCGGCCACTTCCTTTTGCTCGGTTTCTGTGGCTGTTGTTTCGCTGCTGTCGGCATCATCAGTAGCCTGAGCGACATAGCCTTCTTCAACCAATTCAATAATAGCCATCGGGGCATTATCCCCAAGTCGATTTTCCAAACGCAAAATACGGGTATAGC
Organism: Pelovirga sp.; assembly: GCF_059864205.1. Classification (NCBI taxonomy): domain Bacteria; kingdom Pseudomonadati; phylum Thermodesulfobacteriota; class Desulfuromonadia; order Geobacterales; family Geobacteraceae; genus Pelovirga; species Pelovirga sp. Next base: position 15,947 of record NZ_JCBCBS010000090.1, on the reverse strand, counting down.
CGCCGGGCCGGTCGGCAAACCGCGGTGCAATCATATCGAACAAGCGCGCAACGACCTGCGGCTCACGAATGACGCGCAGTGCTTGACGCCGTGAATGGAGATCCCCACGTTTGCCCAGGGTAATCATTTTCTCTGCCAACTTGCGCAGTTCCTTGGCACGGGTGACCGTGGTTGTTATTTTTTCATTCTGAAGAAAAGAGGTCACCATGTTACGCATCATGTGCTGACGATGGTCTGGTTTGCGACCCAGTGTTCTTCCTGATTTATTGTGACGCATCGGGATGTTCCTTTCTTAAACAATCACAGGACGATTATTCGTCATCCTGACCTTTTCGTATCAGTTTCAAGTATTCGGGATCAGGAAAAGAATCAATCTTCATCCCCAGGCTCAAGCCCATATCGGCCAGGATATCCTTAATCTCGTTCAATGATTTCCTGCCAAAGTTCTGGGTTTTAAGCATCTCTGCTTCAGAACGCTGGACCAGTTCACCAATCAGATTGATCTGGGCATTCTTGAGGCAGTTGGCACTACGAACTGACAGCTCCAGCTCTTCGACGGAGCGATAGAGATTTTCGTTGATCTTGTTCTTTTCGCCCTCTTCCTCTTGAGCCTGTGGCTCCTGGTCTTCATCAAAGTTGATAAAGATCTGTAGTTGTTCCTTGAGAATCTTTGCCGCATAAGCAACGGAGTCTTCAGGGGTCACACTACCATCGGTATAGACCTCCAGGGTCAGCTTATCGTAGTCGGTCATATTACCGACACGGGCGTTGGAAACCATATAATTGACCTTGAGAATCGGCGAAAACAAGGCATCAATCGGAATCGTACCGACCGGTGCATTTTCATCACGTACACGCTCAGCCGAGAGGTAACCCTTGCCCATGGAGACATGCATATCCATCTCCAGGTCAGATTCTTCACCGCAGGTCACAATGTGATGTTCCGGATTGAGAATCTCAACGTTACTGTCAGTGATCAAATCACCAGCGCGAACAACACCAGGGCCTTTTTGAACAATCCGAACATTACGATTCTCGTGGCCATGCAGACGAACCTTCACCCCCTTGAGATTAAGAATGATATCGGTCACATCTTCAGTAACACCCGGCACATTGGAAAATTCATGAGCGACGTTTTTGATGCGAACAGATGATATAGCTGCGCCTTGCAATGACGACAACAGCACCCGGCGCAAGGAATTACCAAGGGTCGTTCCAAAGCCGCGTTCAAAAGGTTCCGCCACAAACTTGCCATAAGTGGCAGTCAGTTCAGTCGCCTCAAGACGTTTGGGGCTGATCAGGTTTCTCCAGTTTTTGTACATATTTCTTGAATCTCCCTCTCAAGAGTCCTTGGCGAGGTTGCGATTATTTTGAGTAGAGTTCGACAATCAAACGCTCGTTAATTTCTGGAGTCGTCAACTCTGCGCGGACCGGCAAGGTCTTCATCGACCCTTTGTAAGCATCGCGTTCAAGCTCTAGCCAAGACGGTAGACCACGGCGCATAACGCTATCCAGGGACTCGTTAATACAGGCAATCTGCCGGCTCTTTTCGATCAATGTGACAACATCATTAGGACGAATCAACTGTGATGGAATATTGGCCTTGTGGCCGTTAATCTGAAAATGGCCATGACGTACCAAAGTACGTGCCTGCGAACGTGATGCGGCGAAACCCAGGCGGTAAACAATACTGTCAAGGCGTCTTTCCAGAAGAACCAGCAAATTTTCGCCGGTGACACCACGCATACGATCAGCCTTGGTAAAATACAGCCTGAACTGCTTTTCCTGCAAACCGTAAGTTCGCTTGACCTTTTGTTTTTCGCGCAACTGGCTGCCATAATCAGACAGCTTGGTACGACGCTGTCCATGTTGTCCTGGTGCGTAATTACGCCGTTCCAGGGAACATTTATCGGTGTAACATCTGTCCCCTTTAAGGAACAATTTGGCGTTTTCTCTTCTGCACTGACGGCAGACAGGTCCTGAATACCTAGACAACTTCTTCCTCCTTGTTGCTTATACGCGACGACGCTTGGGCGGACGGCAGCCATTATGGGGGATTGGAGTGACGTCCTTAATCATTGTGACTGTCAGTCCAGCGAGGGAAAGTGCACGCAATGCAGACTCTCTTCCGCTACCAGGCCCCTTGATATAGGCCTCAACCGAGCGCATGCCATGTTCCATGGCTTTGGTTGCTGCTTCTTCAGCAGCAATCTGAGCGGCAAAAGGTGTACTCTTGCGTGATCCCTTAAATCCTTTTGCACCTGAGGTTGACCAGGCTACTACGTTACCCATCGGGTCGGTAATGGTCACAATGGTATTATTAAAGGTAGATTGAATATGCGCGACACCACGCGCAATGTTCTTTTTTTCTACCTTTTTACGAACAACTTTTTTTCCTGACTTAGCCATGATAACTCCGCTTATTTCTTCTTGCCGGCAACTGTCTTCTTAGGACCCTTGCGTGTCCGTGAATTATTCTTGGTGTTCTGACCGCGAACCGGTAACCCCTTACGGTGACGAAGCCCACGATAACAACCAAGGTCCATCAGACGCTTGATATTCATCGATATTTCGCGACGCAAATCACCCTCTACGCGACAGTTGTGATCAACCAATTCACGAATCGTGGCCAGTTCAGTTTCAGTCAGATCATCGGTGCGGGCGTTGTAATCGACACCGGCCTGATCAAGAATTTCTTTTGACTTGGTGCGACCGATCCCATAAACATAGGTCATGGCCACTTCAATGCGCTTGTTGCGCGGCAGATCAACTCCAGCAATACGTGCCAATTTTTCCTCCTAGGGCCTTATCCCTGTCTTTGCTTGTGTTTGGGATTCTCGCAGATGATCCGGATAACACCTTTGCGTTTGATTGTTTTGCACTTATCACAGATCTTCTTGACCGAAGCTCTTACCTTCATTGTGAGATCCTTTTCCTATCCATTTCCCAACAGATTATGTGGGAGTTACCAATCAATCCGGGAAAGTACTTCCGGACCGTTTTCTGTTATTGCAACTGTGTGCTCAAAATGAGCTGAGCGTTGACCATCAACGGTGACGGCAGTCCACCCATCATCAAGGATGATAACGCCCGGCTTACCAACATTAACCATCGGCTCAATAGCCAGTGTCATCCCCGGTCGCAATCGGGGGCCGGCACCTGGCGAACCAAAGTTTGGTATCTGCGGATCTTCATGGAGTTGACGGCCTATTCCATGACCAACAAATTCGCGTACCACACTAAAGCCTGCATTCTCAACCCAGGATTGAACAGCGTGGGAAATATCTGTCAAATAACCATCGGGCTGCGCAGCATCAACCCCTTGCTGTAACGATTGTCGGGTCACATCAAGCAAGCGCTGGGTATCGTCATCAACCTTGCCAACCGGAAAGGTAATAGCGTGATCGCCGTAAAATCCCTCAGAGATCAAACCAAAATCGATACTGAGAATATCTCCCTCTACCAACGGGGTGGTATTTGGAAAGCCATGCACGATCTGCTCGTTTGGTGATGCACAAATTGTAAAAGGAAAACCACCGTAGCCCTTGAATGCAGGCTTAACCTTCCATTTACGACATTGTGTGTCTGCTATTGTGTCAAGTTCCAGGGAGGTTACTCCCGGCTTGATCTTGTCACGCAGCATCATCAGTACTTCGGCGACCAGACGCCCGGCCCGGCGCATTTTTTTCAGCTCAGCCTGGGACTTTAATACTATCAAATCAGCTCGCCTGTAACCCAGTCAGAATCGTCTGTTGCACGTCCTCAATGCCCGACATACCATCGACAGTAAGTAACAGCCCGGCAAGACGATAATACTCCTCAAGGGGTGCCGTCTGCTGATGATATGCTTGCATCCGGCGGCGGATTGTCTCTTCATGATCATCGTCACGCTGAACCAATTCGCCACCACAGGCGGAACATGTTCCATCTGCGGCAGGTGGATCAAACGTCACATGGTAACCCTTACCGCACTCTTTGCAGGTACGGCGTCCGGTCAGACGTTCCACCAGGGCATGGATATCTACCTGCAAGGAAACCACCGCGTCCAATTCCCTGGATAACTGCACCAATGATTCGTTAAGGGCATCAGCTTGCGGAACAGTGCGGGGAAAACCATCAAGAATGAAGCCGTTAGCACAGTCGGATTCCTGCAACCTCTCACGCACAATGCCAACAACAACCTCGTCAGGCACCAGGTTGCCGGCATCCATAAAACTCTTTGCCTTCACTCCCATGGGTGTAGAGGCCTTAACCGCTGCACGGAGTATGTCTCCAGTAGAAATTTGCGGAATTCCAAAATGCTTTTCAAGCAATACAGACTGGGTGCCTTTTCCTGCTCCCGGAGGGCCAAGCAATATCAGATTCATAACAGAAAACCTTAACCGTGACGCCCTTTAAGGGTGACGCCTTTCATAAATCCTTCATACGAACGTGAAATCAGGTGCGCATCGATCTGCGCCGATGTGTCCATACCAACGGCGACGACGATCAGCAGCGCCGTTCCACCAAAGAAGAAGGGCACATTGAGCTGACTGATCAGAACCGTTGGCAACACACAAACAGCTGACACGTAAATGGCACCTGCAAAGGTCAAGCGACTGAGCACAGTATCTAAATAGGTCGCAGTTTCCTTACCCGGCCGGATGCCAGGCACAAAACCACCCTGATTCTTGATGTTTTCAGCCACGTTCACCGGGTTAAAGGTTATAGCCGTGTAGAAGTAGCAGAAGAAAACGATAAATGCAACATAAAAGATATTATAGACCAGGTGCTCAGGTGACAGATAGCCAGAGACCCGCTGGACCCATGGGGCATCAACAAAGCTCGCTATCGTCGCTGGAAACATCATAATCGAACTGGCGAAGATCGGTGGAATAACACCAGCCATATTAATCTTCATCGGCAGATGACTCGACTGACCGCCCATATTGCGCATGCCAACAACCCGCTTGGCATAATGAATCGGTACGCGGCGCTGGGCTCGTTCCATGAAAACAATAGCGCCAACGGTAGCAAGCATCAAAACGAGAATAAAGATAACCACTGTCGGTGTCATGGCGCCGGTTTCCAGCAATCGCAGGGTATTAACGATAGCCGAAGGCATCCCGGCAACAATACCCGCAAAGATGATCAGCGAGATACCGTTACCAATGCCGCGTTCAGTGATCTGCTCACCAAGCCACATAACAAACGCGGTACCAGCCGTCAGAGTGATTACTGTCATCAGGATAAAACCAGCACCCGGGTTAGGAACAACCGGCTCTCCGGCGGGACCAACCATACCCTGGAGGCCATAGGCCATGCCGGCCCCCTGAATAACAGCTAAAACAATAGTGCCGTAACGGGTGTATTCAGTGATTTTCTTACGCCCCTGCTCTCCCTCTTTAGACAGCTTTTCCAACGGCTCATAAACAACCGTCAGCAACTGCAGAATAATGGAGGCGCTGATATAGGGCATGATACCCAGCGCAAACACCGCCATCATCTCGAGGGCACCACCGGTAAAGGCACTGACCAGACCTAACAGCGTCCCTTCCGTTCCAGCGAAGAACTGGGAGAGAACCTGACCGTCGATACCCGGCGTCGGCACATGACAGCCAATGCGATAAACTGCAAGAATAGAGAGGGTAAAGGCAATCCTGCGGCGTAATTCCGGTATTGCCAGAATATTCTGTACAGTCGATAGCATTAAATGACCTCAGCCTTACCACCTGCAGCTTCAATTTTTTCTACTGCAGCGCGGCTGAATTTGTGGGCCTGAACAGTCAGGGCCTTGGACAGCTCACCATCGGCGAGAATCTTGATCCCATCTTTCATTTTCTTCACCAAACCTGACTTGCCATAAAGCTCGAGGCTGATTGTCGTGTCGGCATCAAAGCAATCAAGATCACGCAGGTTAATCAGGTTATAATCTTTCTTGTTGATCGAGGTGAAGCCACGCTTGGGCAAACGTCTTTGCAGCGGCATCTGGCCACCCTCAAAGCCAGGCTTGATACTGCCACCGCTACGTGCCTTCTGACCTTTATGTCCCTTACCGGCAGTCTTACCCGTTCCGGAACCTGGACCACGACCAATGCGCTTTTTATTTTTTGTAGAACCGGGAGCCGGTTTCAATTGACTTAAATCCATGATACTGCCCTTTATTCTGAAATCAGTCCTCTACGACCACCATGTGTTCAACCTTGCGAATCATTCCACGAGTTTCTGGAGTGTCCGGCAATGTCACTGTCTGGTTAAGGCGTCTAAATCCGAGGCCCTTGAGTACATTGGAAAAATAAGCCTTACGGCCAATAGGACTCTTTTTTAAGGTGACTTTAACTTCTGTCGCCATCCTGTGTCTCCCTAATTTCTTGCTCAGGCCTGGTTAATTCCGCGGCGTGCGTAAATTTCTTCCGGACTCTTAAGCATTTTCAATGCATTAATGGTAGCTTTGACAACATTGTGCGGATTATTCGTACCCAGGCACTTGGTCAAAACGTTGCCAACCCCAACGGACTCAAGAACGGGACGCACCGCGCCGCCGGCAATGACTCCGGTACCTTCAGATGCCGGCTTGAGCAGCACCCTGCCGGCACCAAACTTGCCAATGACGTCATAGGGAATCGTGCTGCCCGGTTGAATCGGCACCTTGATAAGGCTCTTCTTGGCTTGCTCGACAGCCTTGCGAATCGCTTCCGGCACCTCTTTAGCTTTGCCAAGACCATAACCAACATGGCCGTTACCATCACCCACCACAACCAGGGCAGAAAAGCTGAAGCGCCGCCCACCTTTAACAACCTTGGCGTTACGGTTGATGTGTATAACACGATCGGTCAATTCCAATTTATCTGGATCAATGCGCAGCACAGATCATCTCCTCTATAGTTTGAGTCCAGCTTCCCGTGCCGCATCGGCCAGAGCCTGAACGCGCCCCTGATACAGGAATCCATTTCGATCAAAAACAACACTGCTGATATTTTTTTCGAGTGCCTTACGGGCAACAGCAGTACCAACGACCTTTGCAGCTTCAACATTGCCCTTGGAATTCATATCGATGCCGCTTTCCAGCGTAGAGGCAGCTACCAGGGTAGTACCTGCTGTGTCATCAATAATCTGGGCGTAAATATGTTTTGCACTGCGAAAAACAGAAAGCCGGGGGCGTTCACTCGTCCCACGAATTTTTTTACGCACGCGGGCTTGACGCTTGAGTCGCGCTAGACGTCTTTTCTGAGAGACATTCACAGTTTTGCTCCTTGCTTTATAAGCATCTATTTACCAGCCTTGCCAGCCTTGCGCAGGATACGTTCATCAGCGTACTTGATCCCTTTGCCTTTATAAGGTTCGGGAGCACGGAACGAACGAATCTTTGCCGATGCAGAGCCGACCAGCTGCTTATCAATACCACTAACGGTTAATTTGGTCTGTTTTTCCACCTCAACCGATATTCCTTCAGGCAACTCATAGACAACCGGGTGAGAGTACCCGAGGGACATGGTGAGCACCTTGCCGCTGACTTCGGCCCGATAGCCGACACCATGAATCTCAAGACCTTTTTTGAAGCCCTGGGTCACACCAACGACCATGTTGTTGATCAACGAACGGGTCAAGCCGTGCAGCGCCAGATCGGTTTTATCGTCGCTGGGACGATTAACAATAATCTGCTCCGCTTCAACAACAATAACCATTCGCTCGTGCAGTGCCTGTTTCAGGGTTCCCTGGGGACCAGTCACGGTTATCTCATGATCCTTTAGAGATACCTTGACCCCGGCTGGAATGGGAATTGGCAACTTTCCTATACGTGACATTTTGTAACTCCTCGCTCTGCTCTACCAGACGGTACAGATAACTTCGCCACCAACATTTTCACGGCGCGCAGAGACGTCGTCCATGACACCTTTGGAGGTCGACAAGATAGATATTCCAAGACCATTTTTAACTCTGGGAATCTCCCCCTTGCCGACGTAAACACGGCAACCAGGCTTAGAAATCCGCTTAATCTCATGGATAACCGGGAGTTGATTTTCATCGTATTTCAAAAAAATCCGCAAAATTCCCTGCTTGTTATCACTGATAACCTTGAAGTTCTTCAAGTAACCCTGCTCTTGCAACACGGTTGCGACAGCAACTTTCATATTGCTCGATGGCAAATCAAGTTTTGCATGACCAGCCATTCCGGCATTACGAATGCGGGTGAGCAAGTCTGCCATCGGATCTGTCATGGACATAGATGGTTCTCCTTAACGCTGTTACCAGCTGGACTTGACGACACCGGGAATCTTCCCTGCTGACGCCAGTTTCCGCAGACAAATTCTGCACATATCAAACTTACGATAATAAGCACGTGGACGACCGCAAATCGGGCAGCGATTATACTGACGAACACCAAACTTCTGGGTTCGTTTTGATTTAGCAATCATCGATTTCTTTGCCACAGTTTCCTCCGCTTTGGGTAATAACTATTTTCTGAACGGCATGCCGAGTCCGGACAACAAAGCACGTCCTTCTTCGTCAGTTTTTGCCGTTGTGACAATGGTAATATTCAGTCCGGAAATCTTGGCGATGCGGTCAAGATCAATTTCTGGAAAAATCAGTTGTTCGCGTATCCCGAGGGTGTAGTTTCCACGCCCGTCGAAGGCCTTTGCCGAAATCCCTTTAAAATCGCGAACACGCGGCAAGGCCACGTTGATAAGCCGATCAAGAAATTCCCAGGCACGGTCTTGTCGCAAGGTAACGCAAACACCGATTGACATTTCCTCACGCAACTTGAAACTGGCAATCGACTTTCGGGCCTTCGTAATGACTGCCTTCTGACCGGTAATCCGACCGAGTTCCTCTACGGCGGATTCGAGGAGTTTAGGATTCTGGATGGCTTCGCCCAACCCCATATTAAGGACTACCTTCTCAATTTTTGGAACTTCCATCACATTTCTGTACTGGAATTCTTTCATCAGAGCTGGAACCTGCTCGTTAAGATGAATCTTCTTTAACCTGGCCATCAAGATCTCCGTTTATTTATCAACGCTCGCGTTACATTTTTTGCAGTAACGGGTTTTATTTCCATCTTCCAGCTTGCGCACACCGGTACGAGTCGGCTGGCTGCAGGACCCACAGACAAGCATGACATTGGAAAGACTGATTGCCGCTTCTTTCTCAACAATGCCACCCTCGGGATTGAGCTGACTCGGACGCGTATGACGCTTTACAACGTTCAAACTTTCAACAATGACCCGCCCCTTGTCAGGCAACACGCGCAATACCTTACCCGTCTTGCCACGCTCCTTACCTGCGATAATCTTCACCATGTCATTTTTTTTGACATGCAGTTTGGCTATAGACATGACTTAATTTCTCCAGTGATGATTTACTACAGAACTTCCGGAGCCAGCGACGCGATCTTCACGAAATGGCGAGCACGCAGTTCTCTGGCAACAGGGCCAAAAATACGGGTTCCAATAGGTTCATTACCGGTATTGACAACAACTGCTGAGTTGCTGTCAAAACGGATAAAGGATCCGTCTGGACGGGGCACCTCTTTGGTTGTCCGGACAATTACGGCACGGACGACATCACCCTTTTTAACTTTTGAATTCGGCAAAGCCTCTTTCACGCTACAAATAATGATATCGCCAACTCCGGCGTATTTGCGCTTGGAACCACCGGGAACCTTGATACAACAAAGTTTCTTGGCCCCGGAATTATCTGCCACGCTAAGCATGGATTGCATCTGGATCATGACATCAACTCCTACGCCGTAACGGCTTTCTCCAGTATCTGGCGCACACGCCACCGCTTGTCTCTCGACAAGGGTCTGGATTCAACAATGAGAACCTTATCACCGATGGAGCAACTGTTTGTCTCATCGTGAGCCTTACAGGTGACCTTCCGCTTGATGATTTTTTTGTACATGCTATGTTTCACCAGGTTATCCATCTTGACAACAACGGTTTTATCCATCTTGTCGCTGACGACAATGCCCACCCTGGTATTTCTCTTGCCGCGCTCTGTAACTTCTTGACTCATGTGACCTCTCACTTAAGCTTGCTGCTTGCTGGACAGAAACGTCTTGACCCGCGCAATATCCCTGCGCACCTGGGACACTCTGGCCGAATTTTCTAAATGGCCGGTATGCAACTGGAAGCGTAAGTTAAACAATTCCTTCTGCAGCTCAGCCTCTTTGGCACAAAGCTCATCGATATTGAGATCTTTAAATTCGCTAGTCTTCATTACCGACCTCTCTCTTCACGAACCTGGTTTTCATCGGCAGTTTATGGGCGCCAAGGCGGAATGCCTCACGGGCGATGTCCTCGGTTACCCCTTGCATCTCATAGAGAATATGACCGGGTTTGACGACAGCAACCCACTTGTCAAGGGAACCCTTACCCTTACCCATACGGGTCTCAGCCGGCTTACTGGTGACCGGCTTATGGGGAAAGGCGCGAATCCAGATTTTTCCGCCCCGTTTGATGTAGCGGGTCATGGCTCGACGAGCGGCTTCAATCTGACGGGAGGATAACCAACCACATTCAGTCGCCTGTAGTGCGTAGTCGCCGAAGCTAACTTCCGTGCCACGAGTGGCCTGACCGGTCATCCTGCCGGTAAACTGCTTTCTATGTTTAACCTTCTTGGGCATTAACATGATATGTTACTCCTGATCAGCCCGCTGGCTGTTCTTTCTCTTTGCCTAGCACTTCACCTTTGAAAATGAGTACTTTCACTCCAATAATTCCGTAGGTCGTCTTTGCTTCAGCAAAACCGTAGTCAATGTCAGCGCGCAGGGTGTGCAAGGGAACACGCCCCTCACGATACCATTCGGTTCGACTCATCTCAGCACCACCGAGGCGACCGGAACAGGTGATCTTGATCCCTTTGGCGCCAAATTTCAAGGCCATAGTGACACTTCGCTTCATCGCGCGACGAAATGCAACCCGGCGTTCGAGTTGCAGCACAACGTTTTCAGCGACAAGTTGCGCATCAACTTCAGGTTTGCGTACTTCCTGGATATTGATAAAACACTCATCATCGGTAATTTTGGCCAGTTCTTTTTTCAGAACTTCAACCTCAGAACCTTTTTTACCGATGATAATGCCGGGACGCGCAGCATAGATATTGATCTTAACTTTATTCGCAGCGCGCTCAAGCTCTATCTTGGAAATGCCCGCATGAAAAAGGCGTTTTTTAAGAAAATCACGCAGTTTCAAATCTGCATGGAGTTTGGCAGCATAATCAGCATCTGCGTACCAGCGGGACTCCCAAGTCCGGTTGATACCCAGACGAAATCCTATCGGATGAACTTTCTGGCCCAAAGGGATACCTCCTCGAATTACTTGACGTTCAAAACCACGGTAATGTGGCTGGTCGGTTTACGAATCCGGCTGGCACGCCCTTGAGCTCGCGGCATAAAGCGCTTGAGCACGGGACCCTGATCAACCATAATCGACTTAACAAACAATTTATCTACATCAGCTGCACCTTGCTGCTCAGCGTTGGCAACTGCCGACTGAAGCAACTTACTGACGATCGGAGCACTTTTTTGTGGCGAAAAGCGCAACAGGTTCAGGGCATCCTGAATATCTCTACCACGTATCATATCGACAACGAGTCTCGCCTTACGTGGAGAAAGGCGAACGTTTCGCAATTTAGCTTGTGCTTCCATTATTCGAAACTCCTGTCAGGATACTAACTATCTGACCTTACTTTTTTTGTCACTGCCATGGCCGTAGTAGGTACGGGTTGGCGCGAATTCACCGAGTTTATGTCCAACCATGTTTTCGCTGACAAACACCGGTACAAACTTTTTACCGTTATGTACGGCAAAGGTCATTCCGACAAATTCAGGGATAATTGTTGAACGTCGAGACCAGGTCTTGACAACCTTGTTACGACTTGTGTCACCCTCAACTTCAAATTTACGCATCAGCGATGCTTGCACGTAAGGTCCTTTTTTTACCGATCTTGCCACGAACGCCTCCTACAGGCTTAGCTACTATTTTTTGTTTCTACGACGAACAATAAAATTGTCAGTACGTTTATTAGATCTGGTCTTGTAACCCTTGGTCGGAACACCCCAGGGAGTGACCGGGTGACGACCACCGGAACTCTTGCCTTCACCACCACCATGGGGGTGATCGACCGGGTTCATCGCCACACCACGAGACTGTGGGCGCTTGCCCAGCCAACGGTTACGGCCGGCCTTGCCAATCTTGATTTTTTCGTGATCAAGATTCCCAACCTGACCGATTGTTGCACGGCACTCCTGGAGCACCAGGCGAACCTCACCCGATGGCAGGCGTAACTGCGCATAACGACCTTCTTTGGCGGCAATCTGGGCATAGGCACCAGCACTGCGGGCCAACTGACCGCCCTTGCCAACCTTCAGCTCAACATTGTGAACCCAGGTACCTAAAGGGATCGAGCGAATAGCAAGGGCGTTACCAGGACGAATATCAGCACTTTCGCTGGCAACCACAGTGTCCCCGACATTAAGCCCCGATGGAGCAAGAATATAGCGCTTTTCACCGTCCGCGTAAAACAATAAAGCAATGCGCGCACTGCGGTTGGGATCGTATTCTACAGCGGCAACCTTTGCCGGCACTTCCAGCTTGTCACGGCGAAAATCGATCACACGATATTGTTTTTTATGACCACCACCGGTGTGTCTTTTGGTAATACGCCCTGCATTGTTGCGGCCGCCACTACGCTTGATCGGTTCGATTAATGATCTTTCCGGCTTGCTTTTGGTAATTTCTTCAAAAGTCGAAGACGTCATTTGACGACGACCGGGAGAAGTCGGATTATACTTTCTGATGCCCATAATTAGCTACTCCATACCTGCTAAGCGTACTGATTAGACGCCGAAAAAATCGATGTCATGGCCTTCTTCGAGGGTGATAAAAGCCTTTTTCCAATTGTTGCGCTGCCCCAAGTTGGTACCTACACGCTTAACCTTGCCTCGGATAATAGCGGTGTTAACGGTCTTCACTTTGACATCAAAGGCATCTTCAATAGCCCGCTTGATTTCGACCTTATTAGCATCGCGCGCAACTTCGAAGGTAACGACGCCGCAGTCCTCTTTGAGCAGGTTGCCTTTTTCAGAAATCAGCGGCTTGCGAATAATCTGATGCAGTGGTTTCATTGCTCCAACGCTCCTTCTACTTCTGTCACAGCCGCCTCTGTCATCATCAGATTCGGATATTTGAGAATATCATAGACATTGATGCCGGCAGCACGCAGAACCTTGACTTTATGCAGATTGCGCGCGGACAGTTCCACATTTTTGTTTTCACTGTCAATAACAATCAGCGCTCCTTCAACATCAAAACGCTCAACGAACTGACGAAATTGCTTGGTGCTGATCGTTTCAAGCGAAAGATCCTTCAACAGCAGCAATTTTTCACCCTGAAAGCGGGCAGAAAGGGCGCTGCACAGTGCGGCCTTCTTCACCTTACGGTTCAATTTAAAGGCATAGGAACGCGGCGTCGGCCCGAAGGCAACACCACCACCAACGAAGTGAGGTGCGCGAATGGTTCCCTGACGGGCGTTGCCTGTACCCTTTTGGCGATAGGGCTTCTTACCACCACCGGCAACCGCACTGCGGCTTTTGACCGCTGCAGTCCCTTGACGGCGGGCGGCGCGCTGATAACGTACCATATCATGGAGTAAATACTCCTTGACTTCGACATTAAAAACCGAATCGGACAGGGTACACTCACCTACCTGATTTTTATTTTGATCATACAAGGTTGCTGTTGCCATTATCTAACTCCTGAAGCTCCTGGCCTGCTAAGCCTTAATGCCTTTGCGAATTTCAACCAGTCCGTTTTTAGGGCCGGGAACAGCACCACGGACAAGAAGAAGATTTTGCTCCGGTCTCACATCAACGACGATCAGATTCTGTGTGGTAGTGCGCTGATTTCCCATCTGACCTGGCATTTTCTTCCCCTTCATCACCTTGGAAGGAGTAGCTGATTGACCGATAGAACCGGGTCTGCGCTTAAACATGGAGCCGTGACTGGCGCGACCGCCGGAAAAACCCCAACGCTTGATAACCCCCTGGAAACCCTTACCTTTACTTGTAGCTGTTACGTCAATGCGGTCGCCCGGCTTGAACATAGTGCAAACGATCTGATCGCCGACAGCACAGTTACCGGTCGTCTCGAACTCACGGACAAAGACAAAAGCACCTTGACCAGCCTTCTTGAAGTGCCCCATTTCCGGCTTGTTGACACGGTGCGCACTTTTTACGCCAAAGCCAACCTGAGCAGCATCATAACCATCGGTTGCGACGGTTTTCAATTGCAATACCGTACAGGGGCCTGCTTCGATAACCGTCACCGGAATACGCTGGCCATCAGCCGCAAAGGTTTGCGACATTCCTATTTTCTTTCCTAACAATCCATTGATCATTGTCGTAGCCTTAACTTATCGCTTAAAAGACAAACGCCTAGAGCTTAATTTCCACGTCTACACCGGCCGACAGATCAAGCTTCATCAGGGCGTCTACTGTCTGCTGGGTTGGATCCATAATATCGAGCAAACGCTTGTGCGTACGGATTTCAAACTGCTCACGGCTCTTTTTGTCAACATGGGGTCCACGTAGCACACAGTATTTATTGATAACAGTGGGCAGAGGGATCGGGCCGACCAGACGTGATCCGGTGCGCTTGGTTGTATCAACAATCTCTGCTACAGCCTGATCCAGCAAACTGTGATCGTACGCTTTCAGGCGAATTCTGATTTTTTGTGTAGACATCTGTAATCCTCAGTTTTTTATTGTTACTCAATTACTTCGCTGACAACACCGGCGCCGACAGTACGGCCACCTTCGCGGATCGCAAAGCGCAGCTCTTTGTCCATGGCAATCGGGGTGATCAGATCTACTGTCATGGCAATGTTGTCACCAGGCATGACCATCTCAATACCTTCGGGCAGCTCGACAATCCCGGTCACGTCAGTGGTACGGAAATAGAACTGCGGACGATAGCCTTTGAAGAATGGGGTATGACGACCACCTTCTTCTTTGGTCAGAATGTAGGCTTCGGCCTTGAACTTGGTATGCGGGGTGATACTGCCGGGCTTGGCCAGCACCTGGCCACGCTCGATATCTTCACGCTTGACCCCACGCAACAGGATGCCGACATTATCGCCTGCCTGACCTTGATCGAGCAGCTTGCGGAACATCTCGACGCCGGTAACAACCGTCTTGACGGTGGGCTTCATCCCGACGATGGCAACTTCTTCCTGCACCTTGATGATGCCGCGCTCAATCCGCCCGGTGGCAACGGTACCACGTCCGGAGATGGAGAAGACGTCTTCGACCGGCATCAGGAACGGACGGTCAATAGCACGCTCGGGCTCGGGGATGTAGCTGTCTACGGCTTCCATCAGCTCGAGAACCTTGTTCTTGCCGATTTCGTCGTCACGCCCTTCGAGGGCGGCCAGGGCGCTGCCGGCGATGATCGGGATATCGTCACCGGGAAAATCGTAGCTGGACAGCAGCTCGCGGATCTCCATATCGACCAGTTCAAGCAGTTCTTCGTCGTCAACCATGTCGGCTTTGTTCAAAAAGACAACCATGGCCGGCACGCCAACCTGACGGGCGAGCAGGATGTGCTCACGGGTCTGGGGCATCGGGCCGTCGGCGGCAGACACCACCAGAATGGCGCCGTCCATCTGCGCAGCTCCGGTGATCATGTTCTTGACATAGTCGGCGTGGCCGGGGCAGTCAACGTGAGCATAGTGACGGTTTTCGGTCTCGTACTCGACGTGAGCCGTGGCAATGGTGATACCACGCTCGCGCTCTTCGGGAGCATTGTCGATCTGATCGAAGGCCTTGACTTCACCCTTACCCATCTTCTCAGCCAACACCTTGGTGATCGCTGCGGTCAGGGTCGTCTTGCCATGGTCAACGTGACCGATCGTTCCGACGTTAACATGCGGCTTTAACCGCTCAAATTTTGCCTTCGCCATTG
>NZ_JCBCBS010000169.1:0-1534 GCF_059864205.1 Pelovirga sp. | reverse complement strand
AGGTGCCTAACATTCTGCTACCGAAAAAAGGGGTCGACATGCAGCGCTGGGCAGTGATTGCCTGCGATCAGTACACCTCCGACCGTAACTACTGGCGGCATCTGGACGAGCAGATCGGCCTGGCGCCCTCAACCTTACGGTTGATCCTGCCGGAAGTCTACCTTGAAGATACGGACGTTGAGGAGCGCATCCAGGCGATCAACCGCACCATGGAAAGCTATCTGGTGCAAGGGATTTTGGAAGAACAGCCGCCGGGGCTGATTCTGGTCAATCGGCGTACTTCTGCCGTGCCGTCACGCAAGGGTCTGATGGTAGCTCTTGATCTGGAGCGTTATGATTATCGTCCCGGTTCCCAGAGTCTGATTCGTGCTACCGAAGGAACTATCATCGAACGGCTGCCGCCGCGCATTCGGGTACGACAAAATGCAGCAATTGAACTACCCCACATCATGGTGTTGATCGATGATCCGCAGCGTACCGTCATCGAACCGCTGTTCGAAGAAAAGCTTGAGAAGGTTTATGACATCGAGCTGCTGTGCCAGGGGGGGCATCTGACGGGGTATCGCGTTGATCAACCGGCATTGCTTAACCAGGTCGCTAATGCGTTGGAAAAACTCGCCGATCCGCAATCCTATCGCAATCGTTACAATGTCGAAGGGGAGGTCATGCTCTACGCCATGGGGGACGGCAACCATTCTTTCGCCACCGCCAAGGCGATCTGGGAAAAGCTTAAAGAAGAGGCTGGTGATCCGCAGCAGGTGATGGATCATCCGGCACGCTTTGCCCTGGTGGAACTGGTCAATGTGCATGATCCGGGGTTGGAATTCGAAGCGATTCACCGGGTATTATTTGATGTTGATGGCGAGGGACTCAAGCAACAGATGGAGACTTTTTTTGCCCAGCGCGGCACGCCTCTGACCATCTCCTCCTGCAGTGATTTGAAAGGAGCCAAAGCCTGCCTCGATGAAATTCAGGGGGAGCACACTTTCGTGATGGTTGTGGAGAGTCAATATTTTGCCTGCGATATCGCTGATCCGGAGTACACCCTTGAGGTTGCTTCTTTGCAGGCTTTCCTTGACGAATTTTTAAGCACTAACCCGCAGGTTCGCATTGACTATATCCACGGGGAGGATGAAGTAACCAGTCTGGGCAGCAAAGAGCACAACGCCGGATTTTATCTTCCTTCCATCTCCAAACATGACCTGTTCCGCACCATTGTGCTTGACGGCACCCTGCCGCGCAAAACCTTCTCTATGGGCGAAGCAGACGAAAAGCGCTTTTATCTTGAATGTCGACGGATCAGAGTGGAAAAAGCATGATGTCAGGAGCGGTACCAGTCAAATATATTGTCTTCGATCTGGGCAAGGTCCTGATCGATTACGATTATACCAATTTTTTCGGTCTGTTGCGTGACCAGGGCGCACAGGTCGCGTCGGTGGAGGATTTTTCCGAACGGGTTAATCTGGCCGGTTACGAGCATGGTCAGGTGACATGCTCTGAATTTATCGCCGGAATCAACAACCTGCTTGCCCGA
>NZ_JCBCBS010000121.1:0-1686 GCF_059864205.1 Pelovirga sp. | reverse complement strand
GGGGCGCATCACCAGCAGGGTGTTGCTGACGTCAAACACCGAATACTTGAGCAGCACTTCCAGCAGGGTGTTTTTCTGAAAGAAGGTGGCGGTAAAGTCCTTCAAGTCCTTGATCAGGCCGTTATCGGCCTGCGCCCAGTGCATGGTGAAGTCAAAGCTGTTCTTGTCGCGCCGGGTGGTATTAGCAAAATAACGGGTATCAGTGCCGTTGGAGATAACAAACAGCTGCAGGTATTTGAACAGGGAGTGCTCGCTGTTGAAGCTCTCCTTACTGTAACGATGCACCTGGTTAAAAGCCTCACGAATGGCCACGCCGCGCCTTTTCAGCTCTATCTGGACCAGCGGCAGGCCGTTGACGAGGATGGTGACGTCGTAGCGGTTGGCCTGGTTGCCGGGTTGCTCGAACTGCTTGATCACCTGTACCTTGTTGCGGGCCAGGTTCTTTTTGTCCAGCAGGTAGATGTTCTGAATACGGCCATCGTCAAAGACGAAATCGTGGATATAGTCATCGTGAATCTTGCGGGCTTTATCGACGATGCCTTCACTGGGTCTGTCCAGAAAGGTTTCCCCAAAGCGCAGCCATTCGCCGTCAGAAAACTGCACCTTGTTCAAGGTTTGCAGTTGGATGCGCACATTGGCCAGCAGGGCTTCCGGGGTGCTTAAATTGCGCAGGTATTCATAACCCTGATGTTCCAGATCGCTGATAAACTCCCGCTCCAGATCGTATTCGCTCTGATAGCTTTCAGCAACCTGCCATTCCCTCGTATACCTTTCGAGGACGATAAAACGGTTGGTTTCGGCGATGGGTTTGTAATCAGTCATTTTCATCCTTGTTCAGGGTGCAATTGAACCTGCTGCCAGCGAAGAGGATTGTCGTTAATGTAGTGTTGAATGCGGTTTAAGTCATCCTCATTACGCACAATATGCTCGTAATAATTGCGTTGCCATAAGCGTTTATGAAAGGGTTGCCAATGATGATGTTTGACACCATCAATATACGCATTGGTGGTCATGGTTTTAAACCATTGAACAACCCGCGGTAGGGGCGAACCTGAGTGTTCGCCCTGGTTCACCCGTATTTCGTTTCGTAGGGGCGAACCTGTGTGTTCGCCCATGTTTGAATTGCCGTCACCATTCGGGCAAACATTGTAGGGGCAGATACATAGGTCTGCCCCTACAGCGCCTACGTTGATTACGATAAAATGGACATGGTTGGGCATACAGATAAAATTGCCGCATTGTATATCCGGGAATTTCTGTTCCAATTCCCAATACCATCGTTCAATCATGTGACCGGCATCATTTAAACCCATGATCCCATCGACGATATCGCCAAACAGACATTCACCATTTTGGGTGGAGATGGTCACAAAATACGCCCCACATTGGGCATAGTCATATCCACGCAATCGTATTGATCGACGATGATGAATTTCAGGATTAAATGACATTTTATTCATCGTGTTTCGTAGGGGCGAACCTGCGTGTTCGCCCTGGTTTGAATTGCCGTCACCATCCGGGCAAACCCCATTCGGGCAAACCCCATTCGGGCAAACCCCATTCGGGCAAACCCCATTCGGGCAAACCCCATCCGGGCAGACACATAGGTCTGCCCCTACGATGGTCGTCCCGTTTCATCCGTTTTCGTGAATCAACCATTCGGGTGGGCACGCGTCCGATTCCCCG
>NZ_JCBCBS010000099.1:0-1487 GCF_059864205.1 Pelovirga sp. | reverse complement strand
GGGGATCCTATGTCAAGGGACGCTTTTCGTCATCCATGACCGCTTGTTGTCGCCGTCCATGGCGACAAACACCCTTGCCACAGGATCCCCGAGCCTGCGCAAGGATAGAGCTGAATAGTTACAAAAAAAGATTTATCGTAGAGCCGCTGAGAATACCCTTGCAATGCTCCGCAACTATGCCAATATCCCCTTGATGAAACTACCAAAATTTATCTCAGAACACCCCCAACTGGCCCTGTTTGCCCTGTTTGCCACGGCCACCTCCGGTTTTGGCCAGACATTTTTCATCTCGGTTTTCGGCCATCTGATTCGCGATGAATTTATCTTGAGCAACAGCGCTTACGGCTTCAGCTACGGTGGCGCAACCCTGCTCTCAGCCCTGCTGCTGCTCAAATTTGGGGAACTGGCGGATACCCGCCCCTTAACCCAATTGACCCTGGCGGCATTGCTGATTCTGGCCGGCGGCTGCCTGATGATCGGATTGGCTTCCCACTGGCTGATGCTGATTCCCGGTTTTTTGCTGATCCGCTTTGGTGGCCAGGGATTATTATCCCATCTGGGTGTTACGGTGGCCGGGCGCTATTTTCACCAGCAGCGCGGACGCGTCATGGCCCTTACCGTTGCCGGTTTTCCATTGGCAGAATCGACCCTGCCGTTGGCCGCCGGACTCTTGCTGGTCCTCGGCAACTGGCGCCTGCCGTGGTTTGTTGCCGTTACTTTTCTGTTACTGGTTGCTCTGCCGATTTTGCTGCATCTGGCCCGTCATGCACCACCGCCGGACGACACCGGGCAACAGACGACGGCCAACGACCAGCAATCCAGCCTGACCCGCAACCAGGTGCTGCGCGACCCCGGCTTTTATCTGCTCCTGCCCGCTGCCCTGGCGACTCCCTTCACGATTACCGCGATCCTCTTTCACCAGGCGGCGATCATCGGCCTGCGTGGCTGGCCGCTGGAAAAAGTCGGCATCGCCTTTACCGGCTTTGCCCTCGGTCATCTGCTCAGCCTGCTGGTTGCCGGACCATTGGTTGATCGTCTCGGTGCCCAACGTACCCTGGCTGTAGGGCTGCTGCCTCTCGTTTCGGGATTGCTGGTGCTGGCGATCATCCCCGGTGAATGGGCTCTCTACCTCTATCTGCTGCTGACTGGAGGCAGTCTCGGCGGCAGCGGTGCAGCCGCCGGTGCCCTGTGGCCGGAACGCTACGGTACCCGGCACCTCGGCGCCATCCGCTCTGTTGCCTCGGCCATCATGCTGGTGTCAACGGCGCTGGCACCGGTACTGGTCGGGTTTATCCTCGATATCACTGAGAGCGCGACCCTGATCGGTCTGTTACTCGCCGCCCTGATCAGCGCGGCAATTCTGCTGACATTCAAGGCACGCCCCCCCGGGAAATCGGGGGGTGAAATAGGGGGACATAATGCCGATTTAAACAACAAATCGGTATTATGTCCCCCGATTTAAACAGCAAATCGGTATTATGTCCCCC
>NZ_JCBCBS010000151.1:0-30520 GCF_059864205.1 Pelovirga sp. | reverse complement strand
CCTTGACTTCACCCTTACCCATCTTCTCAGCCAACACCTTGGTGATCGCTGCGGTCAGGGTCGTCTTGCCATGGTCAACGTGACCGATCGTTCCGACGTTAACATGCGGCTTTAACCGCTCAAATTTTGCCTTCGCCATTGGTAATTCCTCCTTGGTTTTCTTAACACCTGTTTGTAATAGAAAAAATACAGCTTACCGCAACCACGATGACGCCAATACCACCGAAGAATATGTTTGCGCCCTTACTGACTGAGCCTGAAAAAAGTGGAGCCCACAACCAGATTTGAACTGGTGACCTCATCCTTACCAAGGATGCGCTCTACCGACTGAGCTATGTGGGCCTGCCGATCAACCCTTTTTCTGCTGAAACATCAGAAAAATAAATGGAGCGGGAAACGGGACTCGAACCCGCGACCCTCAGCTTGGAAGGCTGACGCTCTAGCCAACTGAGCTATTCCCGCCCAAAAGTTACTGCTGATAAGCTTCATTGGACGCCAAATCCACTACTGTTCCAGTACATATGGCTTGACAGCCTCCTGGCACACAGTCATCGAACCCTTGTCCGGCAAGTTTAAATGGTGGAGGGGGGAGGATTCGAACCTCCGAAGTCTTCGACGTCAGATTTACAGTCTGATCCCTTTGGCCGCTCGGGAACCCCTCCAGGGGAACCTGCATTTGTTTATTTCATTGTCGGGCTTGCCCGTTGTTACCTAGTGGAGCTGGCGAGAGGAATTGAACCCCCAACCTACTGATTACAAGTCAGTTGCTCTACCGATTGAGCTACGCCAGCACAAGACGGGACTTATATACCAAATAAACTTCTAATGCAAGTAAAAAACCTCACAAAACCCCGACATATGTTCCGCACTGACAGCGCCGTCTTATAGAGCATCGGCCGGGATGATGTCAACAATAAAGGTATCTGTTCAGCACCGGGTCGGGAATCCTATGTCAAGGGACGCGATTGTTTCCCGTTGGGTCATCCATGACCGCTTTTTGTCGCCGTCCATGGCGACAAAAACCCTTGCCACAGGATCCAAAGGCCCTGCGCGAAGGACAGCAGCTGAATCATTATCATTAAAGAAACAAAACTTTCGCTGCAACCGGATCAGTGATGTTGTCGCCTCTGGCGCACGATCTCGAACAAGGCAATCCCGGCTGCGACCGAAGCATTAAGGGAACTCAGATGTCCGATCATGGGGATGGCCAACAGGGCATCGCAATGCTTACGGATGTTGGGACGCAAACCGCTCCCCTCGCTACCGACAACCAGAGCCACCGGTCCATTCAAGGAAGTAGCAAACAGGTCTTTTGCCGGCGCTTCTCCGGCCAATCCATAACACCAGATCCCTGCTTGTTTAAACTTTTCCAGGGTGCGTGCCAAATTAGTCACCTGGCATAAGGGTAGATGGGCCAAAGCACCGGCTGCAGCTTTTTCAACGACCGGGGTTACCGGACAGGCACGATCCTTGGCAACCACTACGCCATGACATCCGGCTCCTTCAGCACTGCGCACCAGAGCGCCGAAATTGTGCGGGTCGGTAATGCCGTCGAGGATCAGGAAAAAAGCGTCATTTCCAGCCTGCCCGGCGCGCGCGATCAACGCGTCCACAGAAACGTAGCAAAACGGCTCGAGCTTGAGCACAACCCCCTGATGACGATCATGGCCAATCAGACGAGAGAGATCATGGCGATCAACCTGGCGCACCGCAACCTGTTGTGTTGCTGCCTGCTGCCGTAACGATTCCAGGCGCTGCTGGCGGTGGTTTGCGGCCAATAACAGCTCCAGTGGTCGCCGACCGGCACCGGCAAGAGCCTCGGCGACCGGATTGATGCCGTAAAGATAATCCGCCATCAGCCCCCCAGCGCGGCACTGATTTCTGCGAGAATCTGCCCTGCCGCTGCCAGCGGGTCGGCGGCAGCAGAGATCGGTCGACCGATCACCAGTGCCGTAGCACCAGCGGCAATAGCGTCCGCCGGGGTCATGATGCGTTTCTGATCATCCTGAGCGGCAAACGCCGGGCGCACTCCTGGAGTCACAATGGCAAAGCCGTCACCGCAGGCGGCATGGATCAAGGCGGCTTCTTTAGGGGATGCCACCACGCCATCGCAACCGGCTGCTTGTGCCAGTCGGGCCAGACGCACCACCATGTCCTCCAGCGGTCGTTCAATGCCAATTTCCGTCAGCGTCGCCTGATCTGATGAAGTCAGAATCGTCACCGCAAGCATCTGCGGCCGCGGGCAGCCGACCTGACGACAATAGGCCTCTACTTCCGTCACGGCAGTACGCATCATTTGGGCACCACCCAAAGCGTGGACATTAAAAATCCGCACACCGAGCCGGGTTGCCTCAATTGCCGCCTTGGCAACGGTGTTGGGAATATCATGATATTTCAGATCAAGAAACACATCCGCGCCCTGGTCAACCACCATCTTCACCACCTCAGGACCACAGCGGGTAAACAGCTGTTTGCCGATCTTGAATACACCAACGTTGTCCTTGAGGGTTTGAACCCAGTAACGCGCCTGGTCAAAATCGTCAACATCCAGGGCAAAAATCAAACGGTCTTTGGCATTTTTGTTCATATATCTCTCCCGGCCAGAGCACGAGCCTGAATTGTACTCTCCTGAACACGTGAAATAAGGGGGCGTGCCTGGTCGGCACTTAACTGCTGCCTGATGGTCATACTTTTGAGATAGGCGACTTCCGCCAGGGAATCCACCAGCAATTTGGTTTTGTCGCGCAATTCGAGCCCGTCCAAGTTGGCCACCAGAAAATGGCCATCCAGAGTGCCGTCGACACGAAACACCACATCACGCAAAACAAAGGTGTAGGGTTGCGGCAGGATGCGTAATTCCAGTGCAATCTCTTCAAGGTACCCTGGATTAACCTGTTTCAGCGGGAGATGAATTTCGCGAAAGAGATTATTGTAAATGGTGAGGATCTGACCCAGCACCCCTTCGATTTCCGTTCCGGACGATTCATACATCCGCAACAGGTCGCGTTCGAGCAAATCGTAGAGGGTGCGGATACCGTCAAACTCCCGCACTGCCGACTTTCTGAACAGATCACGCGCTTTGAGTTGCCCGAAACTGGTGAGATTGAGCATCCGTGTTTCAGTTTCCGTCAAATTTCCAGCCTCTTTGCCGGTAGCACAAGGATAATAATCAAGGGAGATAATCTTCCGCATGAACTGGGCTTTTTCATCGAGTCGCCGCAGTCCTTCCATAATCATATTCTGGGTACTCATAGACAGGCGCACAATATCTTCCTGTTCAACCGCCTTGGCCTGAAAATAGAAAGCGCCACGCGCGGCACTGAACAGATTATAGACAATATTCTCCACTTCGCTGCGCGCCGCTGACCACAGATCCTTGGGCGTCACGGAGGCCTGTTCAACCAGCAATTTTCCCAGGGTCGTGACTTCAGTCACCTGCTGACGCAACTGCTCCAACTCCTGTCGTTCAATCTTACCGAGGGAAAAGAGCACCGAGCCGATATCTTCTGTCTCGAAGGTACTGGTGGCAAACACCACCTCGCCCTGTTGGAAATACAAGGATTTGCTCCCCCCATCGAGAAGAATATTGAGCACTCCACTCTTGCGGAACATATTGAAAAAGGACAGCAGATCCGGGATGGCCCCTTCTTCCAGGACACCGGCCAGCAGCACTGGAGCAGCAGCCTGAGGGTCTGCCAGCAACAGATGACCAGCAGAAGCCGAGAGCAGCTCCAGCGGTTTATCGGCAAGCAGCTGACAGACGGCGGGCGGCAGACCGTGCAGCCCACCCTTATCGACACGCAACTCCGTCATACCATTTCAGGCCCTGTTGCCGGCATCTGCACGTTCACCCTGGGCCTCAGCGGCGGCAGCAATATGCCGGGCCAAAACAGCGACAACCTCGCCCAGCGGCACCACAGTTTGTTCGCCGCTGGTTCTGATATTCAATTCAACAACCCCATCCTGCAACCCGCGCGCGCCAACCGTCACCCGCAACGGAATGCCCACCAGGTCGGCATCCTTGAACTTGATCCCCGGGCGTTCATCGCGATCGTCGAGCAGCACTTCAATCCCCACGTTCAGCAGTTGCGCATAGATCTCCTCGCTGGCCTGGCGCACCTGCTCATCCTTGGGGTTGAGCATAACCACCAGCGCCTGAAAAGGGGCCAGCGGTAGCGGCAGCTTCAAGCCGTGCTCATCATGATTCTGTTCAATTGCCGCCGCCACCGTCCGACCAACGCCGATGCCATAACAACCCATCACCAGCATCCGATGTTGCCCTTGATCATCCAGCACCGTGGCAGCCATGGTTTCAGAGTATTTGGTGCCGAGCTTGAACACGTGCCCCACCTCAATCCCCCGCCAACTTTCAAAGCGTCCGCCACTGCAACGCGGACAGGGATCGCCCTGTTCGGCGCGGCGCAGATCGGCAAACTGATCGATGGCAAAATCACGCGGATGACTGACACCGACATAATGTTTATCGGCGACATTACCACCTACGACGTAATCACTCATGGCGCGTACTTCGTTGTCTGCCAGCAGGCGAACATCAAGGCCGATGGGGCCGGCAAAACCGGCTGGAGCACTGGTCACGCGGCGGACAATCTCCTCCTCGGCGGGTAAAACCCAATCAACATCCAGCAGATTGGCGAGCTTGATGCTGTTCAGTTCACGATCACCACGCAGCAGAACGGCCACCACTTCTTCCGTTGAGGTCTGCAGAATCAGGGTTTTTACCAGCCTGGCTGCAGGCAGACCAAGAAAGTCGGCAACCTCCTTGATGGTTTTCTGCTGCGGGGTATCCACCAGCTGCAATTCCTGCCCGGGTGGGGACGGCACCTGCTCGCTCCACAACACCTCGGCTTTTTCAACATTGGCGGCGTACTCACAGGAATTGCAGGAAACGATGGCATCCTCCCCCGATTCGGCAAGAACCATAAATTCGTGGGAAAAACTGCCGCCGATGGCGCCGCTATCCGCCTCTACCGCGCGGAAGCGCAGGCCACAACGCTGGAAGATATTGCGATAGGCCTGATACATTTTCTGGTAAGACAGATCCGCACCGGCATCATCGAGATCAAAAGAATAGGCATCCTTCATGATGAATTCGCGCCCACGCATCAGACCAAAACGTGGACGGATCTCATCGCGAAACTTGGTTTGAATCTGATAAAGGTTAAGGGGCAGCTGGCGATAGGAGCGAACCGTATTGCGAACGATATCGGTCACCACTTCTTCGTGGGTTGGCCCCATGCAGAAATCCGCGCCCTTGCGGTCTTTAAAGCGCAGCAGCTCCTTGCCATATTTTTCCCAACGTCCCGATTCCAGCCACAACTCCGCCGGATTGGCCATCGGCATCAGACATTCGATGGCGCCGGCACGATTCATCTCTTCGCGGATGATCTGCTCCATTTTGCGAATGGAGCGCAACCCCAGAGGCATATAATTGTAGATACCGGCAGCGACCTTGCGAATCATGCCGGCACGCAACATCAGCTGGTGACTGATGACCTCGGCATCGGCAGGAACCTCTTTGAGCGTAGGCAGAAGATACTGGGAATAGCGCATGGTTTTTCCTGTTGATGAGATAAAAGTTGTTACCAAACCGGTTTGATTGCGCGGGTCCTTGCCCCGCTGACACCCCGACAATAAATAAACCGGAAAGCTAACCTGACGAAGTGGATAAATGCAAGCACCTTAAGCGTTACAGGAGCCGGGGTGGTTGTTTTTGGCTGATTGCCGTTCGGCAACCTCCTGCCAGGCGGCAGCCACCAGGGTATCGGCAAGGTCAGATTGGGGCACCTTGCACACCAGTTCACCGCGACGAAAAAGAATCCCCTGGTTATTACCACCGGCAATTCCCAGATCAGCTTCGCGTGCCTCACCGGGACCGTTGACGGCACACCCCATAACAGCAATTTTTAACGGCAGGGGAAGATCCTGCAGGCGCGCTTCAACCTCGTTGGCAATGGCAATCAAGTCAATCCGGCAACGTCCACAGGTCGGGCAGCTGATGAACACCGGCCCGCGTTGGCGCAGTTCGAGGCTTTTGAGAATTTCCCAGCCGACGCGGACCTCCGTCACCGGATCGCCGGTCAAGGAAACCCGCAGGGTAGCGCCGATCCCCTCACTGAGCAAAACCCCGAGCCCGATGGCGCTCTTGATGGTACCACTGAACAGCGTCCCGGCTTCAGTGATGCCGACATGCAGCGGATAATCAACCTGCTGCGCCAGCAAACGGTAGGCCGCCACGGTTCGCGCAATATCAGAAGCCTTGAGGCTGATTTTGATTTGCTCAAAAGACTCTTCTTCGAGCAGACGAATGTGCCCTAAAGCACTGTCCACCATGGCCGCAGCTGTAGCGTGGCCATGCTTGTGCAACAATTCCTTCTCCAGTGAGCCGGCGTTGACGCCGATACGGATCGGGATCTGCCGCTCCTGACAGGCGCGTACCACCTCGGCCACCTTCCAGCGCTCACCGATATTGCCGGGGTTGATGCGTAGACCGTCAATGCCGGCATCAATCGCCGCCAGGGCGAGGCGATAGTCAAAATGGATATCAGCCACCAGTGGCATACCGCAACCCTGGCGAATCTGCTTCAAAGCCCGTGCTGCATCGAGATCAGGTACCGCGCAACGGACTATCTCGCAGCCGGCCTGCTCGAGGGCCACAATCTGGTTCAGGGTGGCAGTCACATCCCGGGTATCAGTATTGCACATCGACTGCACACTGATCGGCGCATCACCACCAACCGCGAGCCCACCGAGTTTGATTTGACGTGTCTTGCGAGCCACGAAGGACCTCCGGAGTTAACAGACAAAAGTTCGTTGCGCAGTCTACCCCAACAGCAGACGGCAGACAACCAACAATGTTTGACAGCAACCACACACAAGAAGTAGTGTGCAGCCTGCATTCTCGTGTTTCTTCAACAAGGCAACGACGGCCAGATAAAACCATGAAAAAAGCCCCCGAAAAGAAAAAAATCACAGACCCGGAACTTGGCACCCTGAAGGTAACCCTGACCGGATTGGATAAGGAAGGGGTGGGCACTGTTCTGGAAGGAACCCGCACCCTCCTGGTTCAGGGCGCATTTCCTTCTGAGACGATCGTGGCAGAGGTTGAACATCGCGGCCGCACCCATATTTTCACCCGCCTGCTTAAAATACTGCGACGCTCGCCGTTACGTACCGCCCAACCCGGCTGTCCTCTCGAATTAAGCTGTCTGGGTTGCCCACTGATCAGTATGCAATATCAGGCGCAGCTGCAGTTCAAACAACAGCGGGTCGAACAGGCACTGGCTGCGCTGATTCCGGCTGAGAGCTTTTCTGCCCTGCCAGTGCTTCCCGCTGTCGACACCCTGGGTTATCGCACCAGCGTCAAACTGGTGTTTGCGCGCAAGCGGGAAAAACTGCTCCTTGGCCTCTACCGCCGCGGCAGCCATGATGTCGTCGATATTGCCGAGTGCCCGGTCCACCACCCACTGATCAACCGCATCGCCGCCATCGTCCGCGATGACGTGGCGCGGCAGCAGGTTTCTATCTATCAACCGCGCCATCAACGCGGCTTGTTGCGCTATCTGCTGATCCGGGTCAGCCCTGACAATAGCCGTGCCCTGGTGACCTTTGTCTGCCATGACCGTGATTATCAGGACCTCCCGAAACTTGCAAAAAAACTGGTCAAAAAGGTGCCCGAGGTGATTGGCGTTCACCAGAACATCAACAGTTCCAGCGGCAACGTGATCCTCGGCACCGAATCCATCAAGCTCCTCGGCCATCCTGACCTGATCGAACAGATTGGTGACATCAGGCTGCATATTGCCCCTGAATCCTTTTTCCAGGTCAACACGCGGCAGGCCGCAAGGATGTACGCCCTGATCACCGACTGGGCGGCGTTGACCGGCAAGGAAACAGTTGTTGACCTGTTCTGCGGCATCGGCGGCATTGCCCTGAGCCTGGCTAAAGGAGCACGCAGCGTGACCGGTATCGAGGTTGTCCCGGAAGCTGTGCGTAACGCCAAGGCCAATGCCGCCCTTAACAACCTGGGTAACTGTCGATTTGTTGCCGGCGATGCGCTGGCGGAGCTGCAACGGCTGGCCAGCAGCCCGGACCTGGTTACCGTCAACCCGCCGCGCAAGGGGTGCGGTGAAGAGCTGACCCGCCACCTCATCGCACTGCGCCCGGCGCAGATCATCTATATCTCCTGTGATCCCGACACCCTGGCTGCTGATCTAAAACAGCTGCTGGATGGCGGCTACCGGATCAAACGTCTGCAGGCAGTTGATATGTTTCCCCAGACCGCCCACATTGAAACCCTTGTTCAGCTGATATGTGCCTAACCGGCTGGTTGCAGCAATGAAGTTGCAAATCCGCTGATGTTTTCGTGCAAACGATGATGGCGGCGCAAAAACTCACCAACAACTGAGTTGCCGCCAGCGTCTCACCGCTGCGACGTACGCACGCCTCATTACTCAACAAAATGGCGCGCCTTATATTTGGTGCTTTGAGCCTAGCTATCCAACCTGATGCTTTTTGCAACGCCATCAACTATGGTAGTTTGTGTTTTACGATGAGTTCGTTTCAGTTTAAAACGATGCACCATTACAGGAGCCTTACATGTTAGAACTTGACTATCGGGGTTATGCCTGCCCCTACCCGGTTGTTGAAACGCGCAAACAGATTCTGGCCAATACCGGCAGGAAACTGATGGTCCTGGTTGATGACGACGTCTGCCGTGACAATGTCACCCGTCTCGCCCAAAAAATGGGTTATCAGACCTCGGCGGCAGCAACGGCTGACGGCTATCGGCTCGCACTGACTCCGCTGGAAATGCCGGCCGAAGCACCAGCTCCGACCCCACAAACCACGGCAGCAGGAGCGACGGTCATTTACTGTGGCAGTGATCGCATGGGCTCCGGTGACGATGCTTTTGGTCGGCTGCTGCTGAAAAATTTCCTGATGATCCAGTTAGAGATCGATCCACTGCCGGCGGCCATTCTGTTTGTCAACAGTGGTATTCATCTGGTTTGTGCAGGTTCCGAGGTTCTCGACACCCTTGTGGCACTTAAAACCGCGGGCGTTGATATCGCCAGCTGTGGCCTGTGCCTCGATTTTTACCACCGGAAAGATCAACTCAAGGTCGGGCGCATTACCAATATGCTCGATATCGTCGACATCCAACATCGGGCCGGACGCATTATTTCCCCCTGATCGCTGATTACTGATCCGCACTGACACCGAGAAATACAAACAGCAAAAACAGGATGTAGACAGTTTTTACGGCAAACAGCCGGTTAAAAACATTCTATTTACTTGCTCGCCACAGACAGGAACCGACATGTTGAAACAGCGCCACAGCGGTATTCTGCTGCACCCGACATCCTTGCCGGGAGGCCAGCATACCGGTTCTTTAGGACAGGAAGCACGTGACTTTGTCGATTTTCTGGTTTCCAGCAGTCAATCCGTTTGGCAGATTCTGCCACTCAATCCAACCGGATACGGCAACTGCCCCTACAGCTGCTTTTCCGCTTTTGCCGGCAACCCCCTATTGATCAACCTGGCCGATCTTGCCCAAACCGGCGATTTAATGCCCGGCGACCTGCCGCCTCCAACTCCGGCCTCACCTCATTGTGACTTCAGTGCCGCCTTAATCTCCCAGATGCCTTTGTTGCGCAAAGCCCGGCACAACTTCGTCGTACAACAGGACGCAGAGCGCCACCAACGCTTTGCCGACTTCTGCCGTGCCCAGGCGCACTGGCTTGATGACTACTGCCTGTTTGAGGCGATCCGTGCCGAGCAGCAGTTTCTTGGTTGGCAGGAGTGGCCTGAACCACTTCGGCGGCGTGACCCGGCAGCTCTTGCCCAGTGTCGATCAGAACTGGCCGACGAGATTTCCTGGCATCAGTACCTGCAGTTTGTTTTTTACCAACAGTGGTTTTCCCTGCGCGAGTATGCCCGCCGGCGTGGCATATTGATGTTTGGTGATCTGCCGATTTTCGTCGCTGAAAATTCCGCCGACGTATGGGCCCACGCCCCGCTGTTCCATCTTGATGAGCACCAGCAGGTGACCCTGGTTGCCGGCGTTCCACCAGACTATTTCAGTGCCACCGGTCAGCGTTGGGGAAACCCCCTCTACCGCTGGGATCAACTCAAAGAGCAAAACTACCTGTGGTGGCTGCAGCGTTTCGACTGGAATTTTACTCTGTTTGATCTGTTACGGGTCGATCACTTTCGGGGATTTGTGGCCTCCTGGGCCATTCCGGCTCACGACCAAACAGCGGTGAACGGCCACTGGATGGACACCTCCGGGCGCGAACTGTTCGATCTGCTGACTGAGCGCTATATCAACCCACCGATTATCGCCGAAGACCTCGGTATTATCACCCCCGATGTGGAACAACTCAGGGATGATTTTTCCTTCCCCGGCATGAAGATTTTACAATTTGCTTTCGATTCAGGCGCTGACAACCCCTACTTACCCCACAACCATCGCCGCAATTCGGTCGTTTATACCGGCACCCATGACAACACCACCACCCGCGGTTGGTGGAATCAACTCGACGACCGGGTCAAAAGCCGAGTTAAAGAATATCTCGGGCGCCCCACACCGGAAATACCCTGGGCAATGGTTGAAACCGCTCTGGCCAGTGTAGCCAGGTTGGCTATCATCCCTTTGCAGGATATCCTTGGTCTGGGTGAAGAGACCAGAATGAATACCCCCGGCACCGCTAACGGCAACTGGTCCTGGCGCTTTGCCAAAAACGCCCTGGACGAATCCCTGTGCGGGCGTTTGCGCACTGCAACACATCTCTACGGTCGCGACCTGTGCATCCGCACATAAAATACGCCAAAGCGAACTCACCTATTGTTGCCCATTGAAAACCTGTGCTATCGTTACGAGGTTTTAGCACCATTGACCACTAACGTCGTGAACACAAGTTTCGGAGGTTCCCTTGAAAAATCGCATTCTCTTTAGCGCACTGCTCTTCATCCTGGTGCTGCTGGTTGGTTGCCAGCAAAATTCCTCCAGCCAAAGTTCAACCCCGCAACCTCAGGCACCGGCACCACCAGTATCAAACAACATCAGCGGTAGTGTCGTTGAAACGATGAATGCTCTTGGCTATACCTATGTGCTGGTCGAAACCGATAACCAGCAGGTCTGGGCCGCGACACCGCAATTCGCCGTCGGCGTTGGTGATCTGGTGGTTATTCCTGAAGGCATGCCCATGCACAACTACCACAGCCAAACCCTCGACCGGACTTTTGATGTGGTTTATTTTGTCGATTCAATCCTTAATGCCAGCTCTGTTAACGCCTCAAGCGCCGCTCCGGCGCAAGGGGAAATGCCGACCGGACATCCGCCTATCGCCGGCATGGGTGGTGCAGCACCGGCTCCCATTGTCGTGAGTCCCCTCGACAAACTGGAAAACGGCCTCAACATTGAAGAAATCTACGCTGCCCGCAATGATTTGTCCGGTCAGGAGATTCAACTGCGTGGCAAAGTGGTGAAGTTCAGCCCGCAGATCATGGGCACTAACTGGGTTCACCTGCAGGATGGCTCGGGCAGCCCCGCAGCAGGCAACCACGATCTCACCCTGACCAGCAATAACCAGCTCAAAGTCGGTGATGTTGTTGTCGCCAGAGGCAAGCTCACCACCGATAAAGATTTCGGTCACGGCTATGTTTACGACCTGATTGTTGAAAACGCCGTCCTCAGCGTCGAATAGCCGGCAGACCCACCATCAGGCTCTATCATCAGCCCTCCACCGTGACCAGGTGGAGGGTTTTTTTGTGGTTGTTGACACCGTCACGACGAAAAGTGACC
Source organism: Pelovirga sp. (assembly GCF_059864205.1). NCBI lineage: Bacteria > Pseudomonadati > Thermodesulfobacteriota > Desulfuromonadia > Geobacterales > Geobacteraceae > Pelovirga > Pelovirga sp. The sequence goes on along the minus strand of NZ_JCBCBS010000151.1, from coordinate 18,696 downwards.
GCTGCATATCCGGAAAAGTGTTTCTAGTGCTGGTCTTTCAGTGCCGCAACAAGTTGCTGTGCCCGCGCGTTAGAAAAGCCGGGAACCTGTTGAATCTCGTCCGCTCCCGCCTCACGCAAACGCTTGAGGCTACCGAAATGTTTCAGCAACGCCCTGCGGCGCGCCGGACCGATGCCGGGAATCTGATCAAGACTGGAGCGCAACCCCTGCTTGCCGCGCAGGGTACGATGAAAGCTGACAGCGAAACGATGGGCTTCGTCACGCAGACGTTCCAGCAAAAACGCCGCGGCAGAGCCTTGGCGAAAGGTCACCGGATTTTTTCGGCCGGGCAGAAAAAACCGTTCTTCGGAACGTTCTACCACTTTGCCTTTGACATTCGCCAACACCCGGCTCTTGGCAATGCCCACCGTACCGATCCGGCCAGTCAACCCAAGACGGGCGATCACCTCTACCAGGACACCAAGCTGCCCCTTGCCCCCATCAATCAGAATCATATCCGGCAGGCAGTCGTCCTCGACACCAGGCTTAAGCCGGCGCTGCAGGACCTCGCTCAACGAGGCATAATCATCTGCCCCGATCACCGTTTTGATCCGGTAACGGCGATACTCCTGCTTGACGGGTTCGCCATCAATAAACACCACCATACTGCCAACGGCCAAATCCCCCTGAACATGGGAAATATCGAAACATTCAATGCGCCGGGGAAAGCGCGGAAGCTGCAGCCGTTCCCGCAGTTCGTCCAGCAGATTTTGCCGCGCTTGCTTGCGCTGACCACGCTGGCGATAGGACTCCTCGGCGTTGCGCTGCGCCAGCTCACGCAGACGTTTCTTCTCACCGCGCTCAGGCGCCAGCAGATGTACCTTTTTGCCACGTTGTTCACTCAACCATTCAGCCAGCAGCGAAGCGCTTTCCAGGGGAAAGGGAAGAATCAGTTGATCGGGGATAATCACATCACGGGCATAAAAATCGAGGAGAAAGCCGTGCAATAACTCGGGCAAGTCCAGCACCCACTCAAGCAGAAAACTACGGCGACCGATCAGTTTGCCGTTGCGCACAAAGAGCAGGGTGACTTCGACTTCGCCACCATCCTGATGCAGACCAATCACATCCTGATCGCCGCCACCATGGTCGCTTACTTTCTGTTTTTCAACACTTTGCTGAATCAGGCGGATCTGATCGCGCACCAGGCCTGCCTGTTCGTATTTCATCGCTTTAGCTGCGGTATCCATCTGCAGCTTTAACGATGCGATCACCTCTGATTCCCGCCCCTCCAGCAACTGAATGACCCCGTCGACCAGGGACCGATAGTCTTCGCGGCTGATCTTGCCGTGACAGGGAGCACTGCATTGACCGATCTGATAAAAGAGGCAGGGGCGCCCACGCCGGCGGCAGCGCTCTATCGGAGCGTGCCGCAAGGGGAAAATGCGGTAAATCTGTCTTAAGGTTTCGCGGATCGCCGCCGCTGACGAATAAGGGCCAAAATAGTGGGCACCGTCATTTTTTACCTGCCGCACCACCTGCATGATCGGAAACTCCTCGCGCAGGTCAATACGTACCGAAACGTAGGTTTTGTCGTCACGCAAGTCGATATTGTAGCGTGGCCGATGTTGCTTGATCAGGGTGTTTTCCAGCAGCAGGGCCTCTTTTTCCGTGTCGGTGATGATCACCTCGATGCGCTCGACCTTTTTCATCAGCAAGGGGATCTGCTGACGACCGTCTCCCTGTGCCGAAAAGTAGCAGCGCAGGCGTGAACGCAGACGCCGCGCTTTACCGATATAAAGAATCGTCCCATCGGCAGCAAGCATCTGATACACGCCGGGAGACTGAGGATAATTTTTTAAATCCGGGACAAACATCTGTTCACTCGGTTTTTGCCAGCAAAAGGGATGTTGACATCCACAGGGCACTGAAAAATATCTATCCAGGCTATACAATTCATAGTATTAAGTGTGTTATGATTTTGTCGTGGACAAAAATAAATACCCATAAAAGAACCAGGAGCCGACCATGACCCTCAACGATTATTTCACCAGCACCCAGGGAATCGGTATTTTATCAACCGCCGACAGACAGGGCAATGTCACCAGCGCCATCTATGCCCGGCCCACCGTAATGGTTGACGGCTCAGTAGTATTTTTGATGCGGGAGCGGCTGACCTATCAGAATATCTGCGCCAACCCGCACGCCACCTACCTCTTCATTGAGTCCGGTGGTGGTTACCAGGGAACCCGATTATATCTGCACAAAGTCGCCGAGATAGACGACCCGCAACTGGCCCGGCAGATGACCCGTACAAGCTTGACACCGGAACAAGACCAGGAGAAAGGCCCGAAGCACCTGATTCGCTTCAACGTCGACAAATCACTTGCCTTGATTGGCGCACAGGAACGCCGGTTCAGCAACTAAACGATGTTTTTTGTAACTATTCAGCCCTATCCTTGCGCAGGGCCTTTGGCTCCTGGGGCAAGGGTGTTTGTCGCCATAGACGGCGACAACACGCGGTCATGGATGACCCAACGAGAAACAATCGCGTCCCTTGACATAGGATCCGAAGATCCGGTGATCAACCGTTACGTTTTTTTTGTAATAAATGCTCACGGTAATTGGCAAGTCTGCTCCCAAAGGAGTATAATCACCCCGATCAATCAAACCATCCACCAAAGGAGACCCTTATGTCTGAAACCATTTGCCACTGTATGAACGTCGATCGTGACACCATTGTCAAGGCCATCAAGGAACAAAACCTCACCAGCGTTGAGGAAGTTCAGGATGCCACCAGCGCCGGCACCGGCTGTGGTGGCTGCGTTCCTGACATTGAAGCCTTGCTGGAAGAGAACAACTGAATTCTCATCGCCTTTAGATCTATGCCGGCCACAGCCTCTTTTCGCCAGACGAAAAGGGGCTGCGGCTTTTCGCTGTTTGTCCCCAGGCCGGCGTTGCCGCGACAACCGTTTCAAACCAGCTAAAAGCTCAATTTCTCTGGCACTGGCGCAGCTTGCTGGCATATTATGCTATGCCGTTGTATCAGCAGTTATTATCCGCCTTCATGGGGACACATTATACTCCGGGACGACCCATGAATCCAAACCCTCTCTGGCATAATATCTTCCGCAATCAGGCCGGTAAGCAGACCCTGGCCTATTTCTTAAGTCAGATTCCGATGTTCGCCAAACTCGGCCGGCGCGAACTGGCATTACTTGAAAAGATTGTTCATCTGCGTAACTATGTCGCCGATGAGATGATCTTTTCGACGGGTGATATCGGCTCGGGAATGTACGTCATCCGCTCCGGTCAGGTACAGGTATTCACGGTTGACAGCGAGGGCAAAGAGCATGAACAGGCGATCCTCGAACCCGGCGACTTTTTTGGCGAGGTCGCCCTTACCGGTAACCGCCCCCGTACCGCAGCGGCTCGGGCGACCACGGCAACATCTCTGGTAGGGCTGTTCCGTTCCGATATTCTCGAAGCAACCCTGCGCCATCCGGCACCAACAGCAAAGATCCTGTTTGGTTTAAACCGCGTCCTTGCCGATCGACTGCTTCAGTGCAGTCAACAGCTTGAACTACTGCAATCCACAACCAGGGATTCTCAGGAACACCACCATGAGTGACTCCACGGGCTTGAGTCGCGCCCAGGTGGCGGTTATCTACCTGGTACTGACCACAGCGATCGCGTCCGGGATTGCCATCTATTCGTCCGCCACCACCTTTACTACCTTGTTACAGACGGCAACTTCCGGCTTGTTTCTACCGATTCTGCTCGCCATGATCGTCGCCTTTATGCTCGATCCATTGGTGCGTCTGATTGAAAACCGCGGGGTCCACCGTACCCTCGCCATTTTTATCATCTATCTGCTGATTTCCGCGGCAATAACCTCACTGCTGCTGCTCATCGGACCACCCAACTGGCGCGGCATGTTACAGGCGCTCAAAGCCGATGTGCCGCGTTATATCAGCTTTGCCATCGTCTACCTGACCGAATGGCTCGAACTGGCGCAAAAACATTTCCCCTTTATTGCCCACTACAACCTCGGCGATCACTTGCGCAACTTCTCCCAGACGCTGATCGGGGCCATTCTGGTACAAACCCCGCGCTCGGCCATGCGTATCGGCAGCCTGCTGATTCTGGTGCCGCTGTTCTCCTTCTTTTTTCTGCGCGACAGCAGGCGGATCATGCGCGGCCTGATTTCCCTCACCCCCAATCGCTACTTTGAAATGGTACTGGATATCTACGCCCACGTCAGCTGGCAGCTATCCAATTTCATCCGCGGCAGAATCATCGAAGCCATCATCGTCGGGCTGGTGGTCTGGGCCGGGCTGGCCCTCACCGACATCCGTTACGCCCCTATTCTTGCTGTGATTGCCGGGGTTTCCAATCTGGTACCCTATGTCGGTCCGATCTTCGGCATGCTGCCGGGGATTACCATCGCCCTGGTCGATCTGGGCGTTGGCGCCCAATTCTGGTGGATATTGTGTGTTTACATCCTCATCGCCCAGATCATTGTCGACAACATGATCCTGATCCCGATCCTGATCTCCAAAGTTTCCAATCTACACCCTTTGTGGGTCATTCTGGCGATTATTATGGGGGGAAAACTCTACGGCATTCTCGGCATGATTATCGGCGTCCCCATCGCCAGCATCATCAACATCATCATCCTCGAAATCCGCCAGTATCGGCGCACCTTCAACCTCTATAACCGGTACTTTTCCAGCCGCGGAAAAATGCTCTGACGATGCTCAATTCCCACCTGCTCACTGCCGTTTCTACCCTGTGCCGCGCTGTTGGCGACTATCAACTCCAGCAATTCCGACGGTTGGGTCCGGGCAGCGGCACGGAAAAAGACGAGCGCGAGCTTGTGTCTGCGGTCGACATCCATTCAGAAGAAATGCTTAAGGAAGCGCTGGCCAAGCTTCTGCCCGAAGCCGGTTTTTATGGGGAAGAAACGGGGCAGGAAGGGAACACCGAACTGCGCTGGATTATCGACCCCATCGACGGCACCACCAATTATCTCAGTGGCCTCGATCAATTCTGCATTTCCGTTGCCCTCGAAGTGACAGGACGCAGTGACCTGGGGGTGATCTGGCGACCGGCCTCCGCCGAAGGCTTCAGTGCTATCCGCGGTCAGGGGTTGCATCATCAAGGATCGCGCTGCCGTCAGGCCAGCTGGCTACCCCTCAGGCACGCCCTCATCGGCACCGGCTTCCCCTACCGTTCTGCTGATCTGGCCAACCCTTTTTTCGCCTGTGCCGAGGATGTACTCTACCGCTGCCGCGGCATTCGCCGTTTCGGCTCAGCAGCTCTCGACCTTGCTTACGTAGCGGCCGGATTTCTCCAGGGATTCTGGGAGAGCGACCTGAAGCCTTATGATGTGGCGGCAGCACTGTTGTTTCTCGATGAAAGCGGCTGCCAGGTCAGCAACCAACAGGGGCACCCCTATTCTGCTCACCGTGATCGCATCATCGTTTGCGGTTTTCCCGGAGTGCATGCGGAATTACAACCACTGATTGGCAAGTACTATCAGGCTGACCGGGTATAGGGCCGTTTATGTGAACAAGCAGAAGCCCGTGGCAGGGTCAGACAGAACACTGCCGCCGCAACTGTGATCAGGGCAGCAACAAGAAAGGCCGGAGCAAAACTGCCATAGTGTTCTGCCATAATCCCGGCGATGGCCGGCCCGCACACCTGACCACCGGCAAAAAAGAAGGTGATCAGCGAAAACCCACCAGCCGCTTTGGCCGCCCCCAGATAATCACCCACCGCCGCTGCCATAATGGCGGGAATAGACCAGGCAGTGACCCCGTAAAGAACCACCGACAGCATCAGGGCAACAGCTCCCAACCCCGACCCGGCCAGCAGGTAGGCCGCCGTCTGGATGATAAAAACCACCATCAACCCGAGGCGCCGGCCAATACGATCGGACAGTGTACCGAACAATACTCCGGAAAAAATGCTGAAAAAACCGACCCACGCCCAGAATTGCCCCGCCAGGGCTTGCGGGTAGCCATGTTCGACGACCAGGCTGGTGATAAAAAAGGTGCCATACACCATGTAGGTCAGGCCAAAGGCTAAATAGAGCAGCCCGAGCAGGATCAACACCCGCCCGCTGCCCGGCGGATAACGGCTGCTGACATCGGCCGCCGTTACCGCTACTGGGCGGCCAACCGGTTGCAACCCCATTTCTTCGGGGGTATTACGCACCAGCACAAAGACAATCAAAGCAAGGGCAGCGACAATCAGCGCAAACAGTAGCCAACTGATACGCCAGCCGGCAAAGCCCTCCAGCTGATTCAGGCGCGGGACCACCCAGCCGGAAAACATGATCGCCAGCCCGCTGCCGACAACCATCAATCCTGCAGCCCGCCCCCGGCGCTCGCGACGAAACCAGAACGCGATAAGAACCACCCCGGAGATATTCGCCAGCCCGCTGCCAAAGCCGGTTATCAGATAGAACCCTAACAGGCTATTGAAGGTTTGTGCCTGCGCCAGCGCCGCCAGGGTCACGGCGATCAGCACCAGGGCAAAACCAAGGGTCAGGCGTGGGCGCCAGCGTGCCAGAACACCGGGGGTAGCTGCCACGGCAAGCAGATAGCCGACAAAGTTTGCGGTTCCCAGATAGCCCATCTGCTCATAGGACAGACGCAACCCTTCCTGCATCCCCGGCAGCAGCATGGCAAAGGCAAAGCGCGCCAGACCAAAACAGGAAAAGGTCGTCAGAATACAGGCAACAACGATCAACCAGCCGTAATGAAAAGGAAGCCTGCTCGTCACAGGATCACCCTACTCCAGCTCCCACATTCAATTACCGCCCAGCTCACGTGAGCGCGTCGCCGCCGCTGAAACTGCTTCCATCAGGGTGGTTCGCAGCCCTTTTTTCTCAAGGGTACTGACCCCGGTTATGGCCGTACCACCGGGAGAGCAGACCTGATCCCGCAAAATTGCTGGATGTACCTTGGTTTCACGCACCATCAGCGCCGCACCGACAACCGTCTGTACCGCCAGAGCATGTGCCACATCGCGACGCAACCCTTCTCGTACTCCACCGTCGGCAAGAGCCTCAATCACCGTATAAATGTAGGCTGGACCGGATCCGGACAAACCGGTTGCCGCATCCATCTGACGCTCATCGATCAACTGAACCATGCCGACACTTTCAAACAGCTCGCGGACAATCTGCAGATCACCCTTGCCGGCATGGGTCCCGCTACAAATAGTGCTGGCCGCCTCGCCAACCAGGGCCGGGGTATTTGGCATCACCCGTACAACCCGCGGCGCTCCGGCAAACTTTTTCTCGATGCTGGTGCAGGTCACCCCGGCCAGGATCGATACCATTAACTTGGTATCGATCCAGACCGATGCTATTTGACTGAGCACCTCATCGACAATTTGAGGCTTGATCGCCAGCACGACAATCTCACACAGGTCCACCAGCTCCGGATTACTTTCAACCAGCGAGACCCCAAAGGCATCGTGTAAATGGTTACGTCGGCTTTCAATCGGCTCCGATACAACCAGTTTAGCGGCGGGAAAGTTGCTCGCCAGCAGCCCCTTAATCAAGGCTTCGGCCATATTACCACCACCGATAAATCCTATTTTTTTTCCGTCTGTCATCCTGATACCCTTTCGCAACTGGCATGTGTTGAAAATCATTTTGCGTGATTGTTCCCCTTGAAAGCTTCCTCTGTTTATCATAGTGTCTGAAAAAATGCAGCCAGGGAAACCCGTCGCCGGGTTCAAAAAACGGCAAAACCCCAGTAAAAAAACCAGGTGGTATCCAGCCGGAATCTCCAGTTGGATACTATACCGTTTCCAACCCGGACCGGAGGTTATGATGACGCTGAAGGAACTTGCACATTTCGACGGACAAAACGGCGCACCGGCCTATGTAGCCGTCAGTGGTGTGGTTTATGACGTGAGTAGCAGCAAACATTGGCTACAAGGGGATCATGAAGGGGTACATCAGGCCGGCCAGGACCTGACCGCAGCCCTGAAAACTGCACCTCATGTTCGTTCGCTCATCGAGCGCTTTCCCGTAGTCGGCCAACTGACAGCGACAACAGCACCGCAACTGCCGGGGAAAAAATTGCCATTGGTGCCGATACTTGTTGCTGCAGTTGTTGTTGCGGCGCTGGCGGTGATGGTTCTGCGCTGACAATCCGCAGCAGCGCTATGGCCGTTTTTTAGTGCTGACCCTGGGCAAAAAGGCTTGCCATCGCTGACGGCAACTTGAAGAAAACGTCGGTCTTAGCGATGACCTCTTTGATATTGGTGGCGCCAATCCTCTCGTCCGCCATGGTCAACAGATAACCGGAACAGAGGATAACCGGCAACTCTGGCGCTAACTGAAACAGCTGCTGCGCCAACTCGCTACCGGTCATTCCCGGCATCGATTCATCGGTCACCACCAGATCAAACTGATGCTCGTGCTGCGCAAACAGATCCAGCGCCTGACGTGAGTCCGCAGCGCAAACAACCAGGTATCCCTCTTCAATCAGCAGATCCTCAGCCAGCGCGAGCAACGCTGGTTCATCGTCGACAAATAGTACTTTTTTAGGGTTCGATGACATCATCTTCGTCCTTGCCTCTTTGTCAGAATCTGTTAATATCACTCACATTCTGATCGATTCCAGCAGTTATTGGAACACCCATCGATCCTATCACAAAAAAAAGGTTCCCCCCAACAAAACGCTGCGTTGGCGGTTTCAAAAAACTTACTTCTCCCGTTTAACCCTTGCCAACGGAAAGAAAAATTAATAGAATTCAATTCTTCATCCATCATACTGCAGCCCAGGAGGCATGATTTATGGCAAGAGTAGTTGAGAATCCCGATCTGGCTTTTCGTCTGGCCAGAGCGATTGTTTCTGACATCGCCCTGTACAATCAAGATAAGGTGGTCGAAGGGATTAAAGGTGACAATATCTTTGAGTTGATGGATGCCGAGCTGAACGAGGGGCGCGAGCACTTCTTTTTACGCGTTTCCCCCGAACTTGCCAATCGCGAGCATCTTTATGACCGCGCCATTGTTGATGTGTTGATTAAACAGGCCGGAAAAATCGACAGTCAGATCTGGTAAATGGCCCTGCCTCAACAGCTGTTGTTCCCCTGCGACTCTCCGGCGCAGCGACTGGATGCATTTCTGGCGGAAGCCCTGCCCGGGATCAGTCGCGCACAAATCAAAAAACTGATTGAAACTCAGCAGGTTACCTGCGATGGCGTCGCAACCAAAGCCGGCTTCAAACTCAAAGGTGGCGAAACCATTGAGGTTTTGCTGCCACCACCAGCCCCCGGCACGGCACTGGCAGAGGCCATCCCCCTCGACATTCTCTACGAAGATCAGGATCTGATTGTTATCAATAAAGCTGCCGGCATGGTGGTGCATCCAGCCGCAGGACACTCCCGCGGCACCCTGGTTAACGCCCTGCTTCATCATTGCGACGATCTTGCCGGTATTGGTGGCGCCCTGCGCCCGGGCATTGTTCACCGCATCGACAAGGACACCTCCGGCGTTCTGGTTGTCACCAAAAATGATCAGGCTCATCAGCATCTGGCTGCCCAGTTTCATCAACATAGCATCAAGCGCGTGTACCTCGCCCTGATCCACGGTCACCTGCCGGGCCGCAAGGGAACCATCGACCAACCGCTGGGGCGCCATCCGGTCCAACGCAAAAAATTCAGCACGAAAGCCAGGAGCAGCAAAAAAGCCGTCACCCACTGGAGCCTTATCGACAACTTCTCACAGGAAAAGCTGAGCCTGATCCGTCTGCAACTGGAAACCGGCCGCACCCACCAGATCCGTGTCCATTTAAGTGAAGCAGGCCACCCGCTGGTTGGTGATCCACTCTATGGCAGGCGTGCGGAACTGAACAGCATCAAAGATCAACAGCTACGCACCTTGATCCGTCAGCTTCCTGGACAGGCCCTCCACGCCCAGACCCTTGGCTTTATTCACCCACGCACCGACGAATATCTGGAATTTAGCAGTGACATCCCGACGCCACTACGGCATATTATCGCCTACCTGCAACAGGGTGGATCTTCCGCCGCTACTGACGGAAACGACCACCATACCTGATTTTTTACACTGGAGCTTTAGCAATGAAACTGGTTCGCAAGGGAAAAACATCCTATTTACAGCCTGCTGCGCTTTGTGCCGGGTTAACTGCCGGATTCAGCACCCGCAATGGCGGTGTCAGTCGCCCCCCCTATCATTCCCTGAACCTGGGCACCAATACCGACGACATCAAGGCCCATGTCGAAGGAAACCGCTCAACCTTTGTCCGGGCGTTCGACCTTCCGTTGCACCAGCTGCTGACAGTGAAACAGGTTCATGGCAAGGATCTGCTCCTGGTCGACGAACCCAATCTTGACTTGAGCCATTTTGCTCGGGTCGAGGTCGATGCGATCGTGACCAATCAGCCTGGTATCATGATCGGCATCCTCACTGCCGACTGCTACCCTGTACTGCTATGGAACCGGCAACTGACAGCGATTGCTGCCATCCACATCGGCTGGCGCAGCGCAGCCGGTGGCTTGATCCACAAAACCATCAAGACCATGACCACCCACTTTAACTGCGCCCCAGAAGATCTGGTCGCTGCCATTGGACCTGGTATCGGTGCTGACAAGTACGAGGTCGACCGCCCGGTGCGTGACGCCTTCCGGCAAGGAAGCGGTTTCTGGAACGAAATCTCCAGCGAAACCCGCCTCGGTCACTGGCACCTCAACCTCGCCCGCAGTTGCCGTTTGCAACTGGAGCAGGCAGGTCTGACCCCTGATGCCATCGAAGAAGCCGGACATTGCACCTTTGCCCAGGCGGAAATGTTTTTTTCCTACCGCCGCGATGACGGCAAAACCGGTCGGCAGATCGGTTTTATCATGCTCAACAATTCAGCGGCTTAAATCACAACAGACAGGCACAAAGGCATTAAGACAGTGGATTTCTGGTTAGACATCGACGAACAGCAGATTCGCCGGGAGCGCCACAAGGCGCGGGAGTTGCGAAAGCAAGGGTGGTGGAAAAATCGCGTCGCCACCGGCATCTGTCATTACTGTCAGCGCACCTTCCCCCCCAAAGAACTGACCCTCGACCACATTGTTCCCATTGCCCGCGGCGGCCGCAGCACGAGAGGCAACTGCGTCCCGGCGTGCAAGGAGTGCAACAACCAGAAGAAGGATCTGCTGCCGCTGGAGTGGGAGGGGTATCTGGAGCGGTTGCGCAAAGTGTAGGCCGCACGCGGCGCTGGATGGGCTTGTTATGTTTCTTTGCCCATGCTAGAATGTGTATAATATTACCACATATACACATAGGTGGATTATGAGAACCAACATAGTTATTGATGATAAGTTAATGGCTGACGCCCTCAAAGCATCTGGTCTCAGCACAAAAAAAGAGGCGGTAGAACAAGGCCTTAAACTGCTGGTACGACGAAGCCGGCAGCAGGAACTTCGCAACCTGCGCGGCCGGATCACATGGGAAGGCGATCTGGACGAAATGCGCGGCGGCAAATGATACTGGTCGATACCAGTGTTTGGATCGACTATCTTAATGGCGTCCAGAGCAAACATACCGACACCCTCGATGCCGGGATCGTCGAAGGCACTGTTGTTATGGGTGATCTGATTTTTCTCGAAATTCTTCAAGGCATACGGGACGACCGGGAGTACCGTAAGACCAAGCAAACATTGATGATGCTGGACCGATTCCAGCTGTTTGGCCAAGGCATGCCCGAGAAGTGTGCAGAGAACTACCGAACGCTGCGCAAGAAGGGAATCACCATCCGCAAAACAATGGCTGTCATCATCGCTACTTTCTGCATTGAGCGCCAGATACCCCTACTTTTCACCGACCGAGACTTCATTCCCTTTGTTGAGCATCTAGGTTTACTCTCAGCACTGCCGGAAGCTTAACGCCGCCGGTCTTGCCCCCTTCACAACCTAACCACCCCGTCAGGCTCCGCCCTTCGGCGAGCTCAGGAACCACCTGCCACACCTCCGATGGAGGGGAATAAAATCATCACCATGAAAACCAGGGCGCAATGAATTGCGCCCCTTTGCAATACCTGGATTGCCGCCTGCGCTGGAATGACGGTGGTGTAAAAATAACCATCATCTTCAACCGTTCCGAGCCTTTACCACCGAACGTTCGCGATGCACCCCCTGGCGATAAGCAGCGAGAGGTTAAGCGCCACCTTTTTTGCCTCTACCCATCCGCGGCGGAAAACGCCACCAGGTCCACGCCACCAGCAGCGCAAAAACTGTGTAAACCACAGCGAAGACCCACATGGGCGCATCAACGTAGAGGACGCGCTGCACCCCGTGTTCGATGAAGCTACCTTCGTAACCGGTTTGGCCCGCTTTCTCCCGAAGCGAGGACTCGAGCAGCGTAAGAGAGCAGTAACGACCCAACCATACCTGCAGGACAACAATGGCAATAGTCATCAGGTGAACCAACCGCCACCACAGATTGTTGACCCAGAACCAGCCAACCCTGTTGCCAAGAAATATGATCGGAACCCCCAGGACCACGAACAGGACGATGCCGAAATGAAGAAGCAGGACTGTGTCTGCAAGTTCTTGATAGGGCAACGACGGTTCTCCCTGGAATGACCTGAAAATAGGGGGAAACAGGGGGGGGGAAATAGGGGGACATAATTCCGACTAGATTAATCGGTCTTATGTCCCCCTATTTCCACCCATCCCCACTCCGGCAATCTGTTGTCCACAATCGGGACAGCAACTCTCTCTATCAATCCGGTTGCTTTTGAGATCGTAGCCACGACGCTGAATCAGGGTCATTCCACACCCCGGACAAAGGGTATTGTTATCGACTCCGAGGTTGCCGGCATAAACATGCACCAATCCTGCCGCGCGACCGATCTCCACCGCCTGATTGATGGTGGCCAACGGGGTTGGCGACAGGTGATCCAACCTGTATTGAGGATAGAAGCGGCTGACATGCCAGGGGGTAGTGGCACCCAGTTCGGTGACGATAAATTCGGCCAGCTCTTTGAGTTCCTGCGCATCATCATTGATCCCGGGAATGATCAGGGTGGTGACTTCGAGCCAGATATCGAGGGCATGCAGTCTTTTCAGGCTGTCAAGAACCGGCTGCAGTCGGGCACCGGCATACTTGCGGTAGGTTGGGTCACGAAAGGATTTGAGATCGATATTGGCAGCATCCAGGTACGGATGAATCAGGTCCAGCACCGCTGCCGACATGTAGCCGTTGCTGACATAAACATTGGCGATACCGGCTTCTTGGGCGCGTCTGGCAGTATCAAAGCTGTACTCGAAAAAAATGGTTGGCTCGGTGTAGGTATAGGCGATGGAGCGGCTGCCGCTCTGTTGGGCGGCAACGACAACCTGCTCGGGCGCCATGGCATCGCCTACAGGAAATTTCAGCTCACGGTGTACCTGGGAGATCCCGGCATTCTGACACCAGTGACAGTGCATGTTACAGCCGGGGGTCGCGATAGAAAAAGAGCGGCTGCCTGGATAAAAGTGATAGAGCGGTTTTTTCTCGATCGGGTCGACATGACGGGCGATGGTATGACCGTATACCAGAGAATAGAGGGTCCCATCACGATTTTCACGCACCCCGCAACGCCCGCGCTCACCGCGGTTGATCAGGCAGAAATGGGCGCACAGGCGGCAGGCGACCTGATTGTTTGCACGTTTATCGTAAAGCAGGGCCTCTATCATTACCTCAACCGTTCTGCAGCCAGGCAAACAGCACCACCATCACCACAATGAGCACCCCGGTCACCCAGGCCAGCAGGTTGGCAAATAGAAGTCTCATCCAGTACTCCTCAAAAGAGAATCTGATATTCACCACTGAGCCCCTGAGATCACTGAGAGATGCATAAAGAACAGGATGTTCTCTGCGTTCCCTGTGCCTCAAGTGAACGAAGTGAAGGGATGGTGAACAGTTTTATTGTCTTTACTCCGAGCCAGAAGCACAACCATCAAGGCAATTATACCATATCAAACAGTTCCGAGTGGATCCGCGCCAGCGGAACCCCACCCTGGTGCAGCAATTTTTCCGTCAGTTCGATCATGACCACCGGTCCACAAATAAGGTAAGACTGTTCCACGTCTGCCAGCGGCAGTCGACGCTGCAGCAGATCGCTGGTGATCAGTCCGGTCTCTCCTTCCCAGCCGGGCGGGGGGTCTTTTAACAACCAGATAATTTCCAGATTCAGCTGCTCTTCAAGCTCCTGCAGCTCTTCCCGAAAGGTCAGCCGATCCCAGCTATTATAGGCGTAGAGCAGCTTGAGTGGACGCTGTTCCCGGCGATCAGCAAAGGTGCGCAGCATCGACATCATCGGTGCGATACCAATGCCTCCGGCAATCAGGACAAAACCACCGGCCGCCATGCGGTCAGGGCTGAAAGCGCCGTAAGGCCCATCAATATAGGCAATCTGACCGGGTTTTACCTGCTTGATAGTGCTGCTGAAATCACCCAGTTCCTTGATGGTGAAGGTCAGGGTCGGAACCTTCTCGGCACTGCCGGCAAAGGAAAAGGGGTGTTCCTTCAAGGCAAAGGGGGAGCTACCCAGGGTCAGCCAGGCAAATTGTCCCGGCTGGAAACGCAATCCGGTGTGACCATCCGGCTCGATGGTCAGACTCCAACTGTCCGCCTTTTCCTCTTTCACCTCAACAACTCGATAGGGGTGACGCCACTGCTGCAGCGGCTTATACAGCCGCACATACACCAGCAGCAGCAACCACGACAGGGAAAAGGTGCCCCACAACTGTTTGCGCCAGGGCGTATCGACATAATGGCCGACACCCAGCACGTGCCAGATCGCCAGACCCAGGGCCAGCACCGCCAGCAGCGCATGAAGAACCCGCCAGAGATCATAATCGAGGCCTAGTTGTTTGCGCCAGATCGATGTTGCCACCAGCGCCAGCAGCGCCAGGGTGGACACAACCGCACCCCAGAAATGAGCGGGGGCCACCCCGGGTTTGAAGAGATCGATAAGTTGGGGTTTGAGAATCAGCAGAATAACCGGGTGGGCAATAATAAAAAGAACGGCGATCAACGCCACCTGACGGTGAAAATAGTAGATAATGTCGATGCCGAAAGGAGCCGAAGCACGGCGGAAACGGGCGGTTTGCAGAAACAGCATCCCCATCATGGCGGTGCCGGCAAAACCCAAAGCCAGCGACACATCCCACCAGAAGCCGTTACCGGGGGGCACCGGCTCGATCAACAGAATCGCCAGAGGGGCCAGTATCAGCAGTAGATACACCCCGATCCAAAACGTACCTTTTGCAACGTAGCTCATCAGCTATTCCTTTGTTTCCTCCTGGTCAACCGGCACACCCATCATGTGACGGTAAAGCTTGAGATATTCCTGCGCCGAAGGTACCCAACTGAAATCCTGCGCCATGCCGCGCTTCACCAGTTTGGTCCAGATTGCCGGCTGGTGATAGTAGCTTAACGCCCGATCAATGGTAGCCAGCAGCAACCAGGGATCCGAGTGATCAAAGACAAAACCGTTCCCCCGCGCTGGATCTTCGTCGACATCGACAACCGTATCGGCCAACCCGCCGGTACGGCGTGCCAATGGTAAAGCACCGTATTTCAGGGCAATCATCTGGGTCAGACCGCAAGGTTCGTACAAACTCGGTACCAGCAACAGATCGGCCGCTGCGTACATGCGCCGCGACAACCCCTCATTAAAGGTCAGGCTGATCGCCACCTGGCCGGGGTTTGCGCCCTGGCGATCCTGCCAGAAACGCATATTCTCGGGGGTTCCCGAGCCGAGCAGGGCGAACTGCAAGGGGCGTTCGAGCAGCTGCGGCCAGATGGTCTCGATCAGATTGATCCCCTTCTGGCGATCGAGGCGGCTGATCACCACCACCAGCGGCACATCGGCGCGCACCTCCAGCCCCAACTCCTGCTGCAACAAGGCTTTGCATTTCTGCTTGTTCTTGAGCTGCCGCAAACTGTAGTTGTGCGGCAGCGCCACATCCTGAGCAGGATTCCAGATCCGGTCGTCAAGACCATTGAGGATGCCATGAAGATGCGCACTGCGCGCGCGCAACAGACCATCGAGGCCGTATCCCTGCTCTGCCGTCTGGATTTCGCGGCAGTAGGTCGGCGATACGGTGTTGACCAGATCGGAGAAGACGATCCCCCCTTTGAGCAGCGACAGATTACCGTAATATTCCAGTGCCGCCGGGCTGGTCAAATTCCCCGGCAGTTCAAGTTGCCGCAGCAAGGAGAAGGGGAAGGTGCC
Source organism: Pelovirga sp. (assembly GCF_059864205.1). Lineage (NCBI taxonomy): Bacteria > Pseudomonadati > Thermodesulfobacteriota > Desulfuromonadia > Geobacterales > Geobacteraceae > Pelovirga > Pelovirga sp. The sequence goes on along the minus strand of NZ_JCBCBS010000151.1, from coordinate 2,449 downwards.
GTGGTAGCCCAGATTATGAACAGTCAACAGGGTTCTGGTGTCGGCAAAGAACGGGTCACTGCGGTAACTGGTTTTCAGCAGCACCGGTACCAGTCCGGTCTGCCAATCATGCAGATGGATGATATCCGGAGGAAACTTCAGGGTTCTGGCCAGTTCCAGCAGCGCCCGGCAGAAAAATCCGAAGCGCATGCCATTATCGGGGTAATCACCATCAGGACCGGAGTAGAGCCCATCACGCTGGTACAGATCCGGGGTATCGATAAACCAGTAGGGGACGCCATCGTAAACCGCCTGTTTCAGGCTGGCGCGGCGGGGCACCCCTGCCATGACAATTTCAACACTGTGCGGCGCCTTGCGCGGAATCACCGGCGCCTTGTCGATCTGCGGATAAGCAGGGATGACTACCTGGACATCGTGACCGAGCAGGCGCAGGGCACGTGGCAAGGAACCGGCGACATCGGCCAGCCCCCCCGACTTGGCAAAGGGGGTCGCTTCGGAAGCTACAAAGAGGATTTTCAGACCTTCGACTTGGGCCGGCAGCGGCTCCTCCAATGGGGGACGCGGATCAAGTTGTGCCAGCAACTGGTCAACGCGATAGCCGACCCTGGTCGACTGGACCTTGAGCTTGCTGATGGCCCGCAGCAAAGCAATCACCCGGTCGATCATGGCTACCGGTTCAGCCGTAATCCGGTCACCTTCACGGAACAGCTGGTAGCTGAGCAGGACCAGACAGAAACGCTCCAGATCCTGATGAACACACCAGTCACTGTAATCGTAGTAGTGACAACCGAGTAATGGCCGTAATGGATAGCGGTTGCAGATCCGGTCAAACGGCTGGAACCAGCCATCCGCCGTAGCAGCACGATCAAGGTACCAGGCCAGTTCGCCATAACCTTCCGGTTGCCGGGGCAGATCAGGATACCGCCCGCGCGTCAGTACTTCAAGGACATAGTCCGGCGGCATATCGGCAAGGGGCGAAGCCGTATAGATGGACACCAGTTCGGTCAGCAACCGGCGGATCTGCCGGCGCGCCCGCTGGGGCTGAGGCAGAGCAAGCAGTTCACTTAGCAGCGGCCAGCTTTTCTCCAGCAACAGGCCATCATGCTCGAGCCACAGGTGACGCACACCACGATCACCGTACTGCTGCCACAGGCGCTGCCAGCGTCCATCCTCGTCCCGGCGTGGGACAAAGCCGCCAATCACCCGAACACTGTAAGGTGCCAGGGTAAATGCTCCCCCCCGGCGCAGGGAAGCTGAAGGTTGCAGATACTGGATATTGTCGATCAGGTCGCTCAGCACGACAAAATCGCCGCTACAGTCAATGGCACAGGCACTGACCAGGTCCTGACCGGCGCGTCCGGCCATGGTGACCGGGGCAGCGATACGACCGGTAATGCTCTTGTCCGAGTTATTACAAATCACCAGTACCCGGCGCTGATCAAGCTGATTGCTGTAAACAAACACATCCTCTTCGACCCCGTAAACCGATTCAAAATCGTACAGCTGGAACGCATCTGCGCCACTGAACAGGGCCCGTTGCCGCAGCAGCGGGAAGATGGCTGCGCGGTGGCGCGCCAGCAGCGCCTTATCGACCGGTTCATCCCAGCGTGGGGCCAGGTACTCCATGCCGTACTTCTCGCGCAGACCTTCAATCTGACCATGACCGAACATGGGCAGGCCGGGCATGGTGGCGAGCATGGTAGCGACACAGAAATACTTGTCGCCATCGCCAAACTGCTCGATTGCCGGCTCTTCATCAGGGTTACTCATAAAATTGACGAAACGCTGCAGAATCGCCGGATCAAACACCAGGATGTTCTTGATCGTCTGACGGTACTTGGCGTTTTCCTCCTGCATCAGCATGTTCATAAAAGCGCTGTTGTAAACCCGATGCATCCCCAGGGTGCGGACAAAGTAGCCTTCCATCAGCCAGAAGGCTTCGGCCACCAGCAGGGTGTCGGGAGCTTCAAGCTGCACCCGGTCGACCAGTTCACGCCAGAATTCAATGGGAAAATAGTGATTGAAGTCCTGCTGACTCAGGGCGTGATCGCTGCGCGACGGCACCCCCCCGGCAACCCCCGGCAGCGGGTACCAGAGGCGCTGAAAATGGCGCTTGGCCAGAGTCATGGCGGCGTCAAAACGGATAATCCGAAAACGCCTGGCGACGCGGATGATGAGCTGAATCATCGCCTCGCGCATCTGCGGGAGCAGGTAGTTGAGCTGCACCGTATCATTCCACGGCAGATGGGTACCGTCATTGCCGTGATAGATGTAGCGCACCTCGCCGCTGTGTCGTTGCTGGTAGCGACAGACAACCGCAGCTTCAGAGTGGTCGTAATAACCATCTTCGATCTGAATGCTGTAATCCGGGCTGCTGCTCAAATCGGGGCCGGTGAAGCGATAACCGGGATAGGGGGAATAGGATAACTGGACAAACCAGTCGGGGTGC
>NZ_JCBCBS010000188.1:0-13161 GCF_059864205.1 Pelovirga sp. | reverse complement strand
CATATGGTGAACGGCGAAACCCTGGAGGCCGCTATTCTCGAGTGGAACCACAGCCTGGAACCGGCCCACAGTTGAGCTGAAGAGAGAGTTAGCTGATCCGACCTGGGGGCGACTGCCCTCGCAGTGCGCCCGCGGGCGGCTCGGTTATTTCTTTTTTGAAGTCTTTTTCTTTGACCCGGACGATTTCTTTTTGTCCTTGCTCTTTTTGGCTTGAGTGGACTTCTTTTTATCTTCCTTCGCAGATTTTTTCTTCAGATCCTTGTTTTTCTCCTTGCTCTTCTTTTTCTTCTTCTCGACTTTTTTGTCCTTGTCTTTTTTGCTGGAGTTACCAGGCGGCACAGGAGTGTCTGCTACCGCAGCTCCGATCAATAGCCGGGCGGCCTCGATCACCTGCCCGGCACGGATACTATTGAATCCTTTGATGGCAGCCAGATCGCCAATTCGTTTAGCGGCGAGATCTTCAGCGCTGTGGATACCATGATCAGCCAGCAAAACAGCAGTGGTCGGACCGATTCCAGGGACTTTTTCGATGGATGTTGGCATGTGAATTCTCCTTGATGGTTGGTCAGCTCTGTTGGTGCTCCACAACAAACCTGCGGATAAAACGCCTGATCTCTCGTGCTGCGCTGGTGTCAAGCTCGTCGCATAAGGCGACAAATTGATCGCGTTCAGCCGTATTGATGCGGATCAGCAACTGACTGTCTTTTTTGCCATATTTTTTCTGTTTGCTACTCATACTACCTCGGCGGGTTGATGCATTGGCGACAGCCCTCTGGTCGCCAAGCTGGCATTGCTGTAGGTCGGGTCGTCGGTGACCTCCTTGCACGCAAAGACGGGCGGTACATAGTCACGGCCGGCGGCAACGCTAGTAAATTCCACTTCAAGCAGAATCAAAGAAGCCAGGGCCCCTGAGAACAGATCCAGTTCCAGGCAGTATCCGGACTGATCGATGGTATAGCGGGTTTTCTCAATGCGCCGCCCTACGGTCAGTGGCCAAAGCATCGCAAATAATTCCCTGTCGATGACTTTCTCCTGCTCTAGCCTTTCCAAACCCCGACCTTGTTTCAAGGTCATTGTCCAACGCCCGGCGCGGTTACGGATGCGCAGTTCCCTGTTATCTTCGAGAATCAGGTACCCCTGTTCGATCGTTTCTCCTGCATGGTTATCCAAAAAACCCGACGGCAGAGAAGACACCAGAAACTTCCGTTCGATTTCTGTCTGCTTCATCATCACAAATCCTTAAGCCGTTGTTCAATCTCCTGCCACAGCGCCAGATAGGCCCTGTTGGCCTGTCGCCCGCGGGCAAAGAGGTCGAGGGGGGCGCGATGGACCCCCATTCTTTCAACGTCGGTTGCATAGGGGATGGCGTGGCGCAGTATTCCCTTGTAGCGTCTGCGCATGGCAACGGCCGTATCCCGGTGCAGCTGCTTGCGCGCATCGACCATGGAGAAAAACGGCAGAAGCTTTTTGCGGTCATAGTCCTTGTCTTTGAAAAATCGCACCAGCTGATCATAAGTGCGTTCCGATAATGGCGTAGGAATCACCGGCACCAGAATCAGATCGGCGGCGACAAAGATATTCTCGGCCAATCGACTGACGGAGGGTGGGCAGTCAAGCAAGATCAGATCGTAGTCGTGACTGATTTTTTTCAACAGGCGCCGCAGTACCGTTTCTTTGGAATCCGTCTGTTTTAACAGAATATCGAGATTGCGCAGGGATCGTTGGGCCGGAATAAGATCCAGATTGGAATAGTCACTTTCCTTGATGTGTGCCAGCAGCGCATCAGCAGCTTCAAGGGTCTGCTTTTTCCATTTGCTATCGTCCCCCGGGCGCACTCGAAAATAAAAGGAAGAGGCCCCCTGGGGATCAAGGTCAAGCAACAGGGTTCGCTGTCCTGATTGTGCCGCCCGGTAGGCCAGATTGACAGCGGCAGCGGTTTTGCCGACCCCGCCCTTGAAGCTGTAACAGGCAACTATTTTCATGATCCACCATCCTGTGCCGCTGCATCTGTAAATAGTTTTTGAAACTGTTCGGCGATCTCGGTGTCGGAAAAAGCCGCTATCATGTCAACCACCTGCCCCCGCTCATGTTGTTGTTTGCTGTAAAGTACGGCGATCAGTCCGCTGATGGCATCCCGCTCGGCGGTTTTTATTCCAGCACCGCGCAGCAAAGACTCAAGGAATAAGCATTGAGAGGAATAATCATTAAAACGTCCGAGGTTGTCCTGTAATTTTTTCAGTGCCTTGATCAATTGCCGCACCTGATCGTATGCAAAGAGTTCGGCAAACAGCTCAAGCAGATACCTCAACTTTTTGGCTTCGATGCGTACTTCATGAACCCGGTCGTCGGGGGTTGTTGCGTCAATGCGGGCGTCATGTCGCTTGATCTTGCGATATTGCGACAAGATTTTGCGACTGACCCGCTTTTTGATCGCAGTACCGGAACGCGGGGCAGAGAGATCCGGTGGCTCTTTTAGCCGCTGCTCAAGTTGCTGGGCGGTTTCAAGATATTCTTCCTGTTTGAGGGTTGCCGTGACCTTGCACCAGACCTTCCGGCGACGGCCCCTCAAGCGTTTAAACAGCCCCTCAAGCCCGGGGTGGAAATGTGCCGGCAGCATGGCACGGTAGCCATCCTGATCAAGCAGAAAAACATCAAGGTCACGCAATTGATTGGTGGTTTTTGCCATGCTCTTCAATGGTTTTTGGATGGCGCAATAAAGCTGAGGGGTGAGTTCTTTTTTAAACAGGCTGAGTAACGATCGCCCTTTGCGTAGGTTAACCCGGTACTGATGGGTAAATTCGCTATCGATGTCGGCGATCAGCCCTTCTTCCTGTTGCCGTGCCAGGCTTAATAGCTCCGCTACCATTCTCAGAACGATTTCCGCTGTCGGCAGATCCGGGTTGACGTGAAACCCAGGTTTGGTCGCAGGAGGGTTCGGGTTCAGGCCGCAGCGTTGGAGCAGAAACTTGCGGGTGATTGCTGACGGGCAGGTCCTGGTTACGGGGTTGAGGCCATTGACAAGAGCTTGCACCTCCTGATTGTAACCCCGCAGTGCGTGTATTTTCAGAAAAGAGGGCGGCGCTGGTGTGGTGTCAACAAGGTGGTAAAGGGTGGCGCGGGCAACAATTTTATCATCGCTGTTCAGAAAGGCCAGCGGCTGCTCCTGCCAGCGACTGTTGAATTGAGGAAGCAGAGCGCGTACCGAGACCAGGGGTTTCAAAGCGCTGAAAAGGGGGTCTTTCAGCTGTGCGATAAGGGATGGCCAACGCTTGGCAGGGACAGCCACGCTCAGTTGATCGTCGCGATCATAGAGCTCCAGGCCGTTGCCGGCGACATGTACCAGCACCTGTCCGGACATCCAGATCGACCAGTCGACTGTGTCGAGGACTGTCAGTTGGCGCGGTTCAGGGTTTTCCGCGCAAACCCTCATTCTGGTCAGCTGTTCCAGATCTGCGAGCGGAAGTGATTGTTTAAGCTCAAGATAATGATTCACAATGGGCTACCTGCGAAAAAGTATATACATTGTATAGCTAAATTGGTAGTGAAACGGCAACATTTTTCGTATCACAGCCATTAGTAGATTTCCGGTACATACCGGGGTTCGTCAATAACCGGGCGCTCATAACCGATTTCCGGCGGGCGTCGTGGCAATTCAACCGGTCCCGGCGTCAGATCTTCGTAGTCAAACATGCTCAGCAAATGGGAGATAACATTAAGGCGGGCGCGTTTTTTGACATCGCCATCAACTTGATACCAGGGGGCTTCACTGATGTTGGTGTGGACGAACATCTCATCACGGGCGATGCTGTAATCGACCCAGCGGGAGCGTGATTTCAGATCGATGTCGCTCAGCTTCCAGCGCTTGATGGGGTCGGCGTTGCGGGCATGGAAGCGTTTTTCCTGCTCTTCGTTGCAGATGGAGAACCAGTATTTGATCAGCACAATGCCGCTGCGTACCAGCATCCGCTCAAATTCCGGGCAGGAGCGCATGAATTCCCGATATTCGGACTCGGTGCAAAAGCCCATGACCCGCTCGACCCCGGCGCGGTTGTACCAGCTGCGGTCGAACAGCACCAGTTCACCCCCGGCGGGAAGATGCTCAACGTAACGCTGGAAGTACCACTGACTGCGCTCCCGCTCGGTCGGGGCCGGCAGAGCCACAACCCGGGTAATGCGCGGATTGAGGGGCTCGGTGATGCGGGTGATGGCACCCCCCTTGCCGGCGGCGTCGCGTCCTTCGAAGAGTACCACCACTTTGAGCTTTTTCTGGCGAACCCACTCCTGTAGCTTCACCAGCTCAATCTGTAGACGCTTGAGTTCTTGCTGGTAGGTTTTGTTGTCGATGGACTTAAGGGGAACCAAACGCTTGCCACTGTCGCGTTGATATTTGCGTCGCTGCTTGCTTTTCTGCTCTTTGGGGAAGGTGTTGTCCTGGCTCATACGCCCTCCTTCTTGGGATAATCGTAATATCTCAGACGCGCACAACCCGGCGTCAGGGCTGACCAGTCGGTTAGTTCCAGGGTCAGCTCCAGCACGGCACAGGTGGGTAGCCATTCGGGAGCCGGAGGGTAGAGCCACCGTCCGATCAGGGCGATCTGGTCGACGTCAGGCAGGTTGCGCACCACCTCAATCAGTGTTGTCAGGGAAGCGTCATAAATGCTCCGGTCATAGGAAACTACAGCCTCAGGCAAGTCAAGGCCTTTGGCCGGCAAGCGGGTGGTTTCAAGGGCACGCCGGGTCGGACTGCTGAGTAAATAGTCCGGGGTGCTACCACGTTCGACTATGCGTTTGGCCATCCGTGGTGCCGTTTTGTTGCCGCGCCGGTTAAGGGGGCGATCAACATCACGTTCGGCGTCACTGGTCCAGTCCGATTTGGCGTGGCGGATCAAGGTCAGTTTTTTCATGCTCAACCCCCTAAAAGTAGGCTCGGCCAGTTTCCCCCTCCTCAGAGATTTACAGAAACAATGATGCACTAACTATCCAAATGAAATCCAAGTAATTCGCCGAGGGCTTGGTAGAGTGTACAACCTGCGGCAGTTCCTGGTCGATCAATCATGGTCATGCTGAAATGGTTGTCGATGCCCATCCCGGGAGTTTTCTGGAAGGGCAAACCGTCTGTGTTGAGGCTGACGATTACGTGTGGGTGGAATAACCACCCTTTTTTTGAATTTAGGGAGATATGTTATGGAAGCACTGAACGTTAATGTCGCTGGTTCCACGGGGCCAGCAACAAGGGCAGGTGACTTCGATGAGGCCACCTGCCCTTGTTGGCAAATCAGCGGGTGAAATGTCAGCTTAGTTTTTTGCGGCTACAGTCTTGCGTGAGCCCTGGGCGACAGCTTTGGTCAGGCCGAACAGCACCAGAATCGCCGGTACCAGCTGGGCGACAATAATCAGCGCACAGAAACCGACAAACAAAAGAACCAGTAATCCGCTGCTGTAGGTAACCGCGGTATCAACGGCAAAGGCTGGAGCAGCAAGAATCAAGACAACGGCGAGGGATGATAATAATGATTTCATGAGGTTTCTCCTTATTGATGAAAAGGTTCAGCTTCAGGCACCTGATGATTAGTGACCGGTGCCTGAAGTTCATGTGCTCGTCAAGATGTTAACTTTTTACCTTGATAGCTTCACGGTCACGTCCGAACAGGCCCCTGAGAATTCCGACCATCATCAGGGTCGCCGGTACCAGTTGGAATACAATAATCAGGGCAAAAAAGCCCAGGAATAAAGAGACCAGCAGACTTCCTTCTCCAGCACCGGTGGCCCCGGCAGCAAAGGCAGAAGAAGAAAAGGTCAACAGGGCGATCAGGGCATTACGTAATGTGGTTTTCATGATGTCCTCCTATGGCAAGCTGCTGAAGATCAGCATGCTGTGTTGTTGACTTGCTATAAAGCAGGGACCGTGCCAACATCTGGAAATTTCTCTGCGAAAGGCTTCAACTAGCTGAAATTATTCAGTGGAAGATTTTTGAGTAGGGGATGGGAGGGGTCTGTTGCGCATTGTCCTTCTGAGGATGTATATAGGCAAAATATACAGGCAAGGCACCAGGATGCCCCAGGATGGTTCACTATTGAAGTCTAACTTGTTGATACTTAAGAAAAATATCGATGTATAAAATAATCAGATGTTTTTTTTGTACACTGCTATTTTTCTGAGAAGTCCTCTCCTGAACCAATGTCATGCCTCTTTTCGCTGTTCAGGCCGGTCGACAAATAATCAGTATCTTTCCGGCACATAGTCAGGTTCGTTTATTTTCCGGCGAACCCATTCCTGAAGCTTGACCAGCTCAATCTGCAGGCGTTTAAGTTGTTTTTTATTGATGCTTTTCTGCGACAGGCAAGGTTCACCGCTATCACGCTCATATTTGCGCCGCTGTTGGTGTTTCGCGCCCTTGGATTACACATCAGCACCTCCTTCTAGTGCTTTGGATAATCGTAACCAGCCAGGGTCGCGCAACCGGGTGTGACCGCAGCCCAGTCATCAACAGCAAGTTCGAGTTCCAGCACTGCACAGGTCGGCAGCCACTCGGGAGCCTGCGGGCATAGCCACAGGCCAAGATGACTAAGGCCGGGGTTATGGCCAATCAGTGCAATATGCTCTGGGGCGGACAGTTGACGTATAATGTCTATCAATGTCGCCAGAGAGGCTTCATAAATATTGCGGTGGAAGATAATCTGCTCTTGCGCCAACTCAAGTCCTTGCGCCAGCAATGTAGCTGTTTCGGCCGCTCGCTGTGCCGGGCTGCTGACCAGCAGATCAGGCACGCTACCGCATTTAAGGATGCGTCCGGCCATCATCGTGGCCGCCTTGTTGCCCCGCCGGTTGAGTGGGCGCTCAAAGTCGCTTGCCGCACCACTACTCCAGTCTGACTTGGCGTGGCGAATCAGGGTAAGCTTTTTCATCTAAATCTCCCGCGGTGATCAGTAGTTCTTGCAGCTTCTGACCTTTTTGGTTAATTTTAGCATTGAATCTCATAGGCCGTGTTTTATTCAACCTATTCACACATTGAAAGGTTAGCAGATGAGCTGTTTAAAGGGTAAATCCGACGTAAAAAAAACCAAGGCCAAGTTTGTCTGCAAAAAATGTGATGCCCTTACCCGGGACAAGGATGAAGTCTGTAAGCCGGAAAAGCTAGAAAAGGCAAAAGAGCCGAAAAAAGACGGGAAAAAAGCTAAGGATAAGAAAAAAACTCCCAAGGGATGACAGCTGCTGCTAACAGATACGGCTGAACACCGCCATCTGCGTTGAACCTCCCAACCTCATATCTACCTCACCGATGTCGGAAAAGGTCACCTGATAACCATTGCGTTCGGCGACTCCTTGCGCCCAGCGGCGAAATTTTTGCCGGTCCCACTCGAATTGATGATCAGGATGGCGAAATCGCCCTGGAACCATGCCGTGGAGGGGGTTATATTCGCTGTTGGGGGTGGTGATCAGAACCGTCTGCGGGGCATAACCGGAAAACACGGCACGCTCCACTAATGATAACCGCCCCGGCGCCACATGTTCGATGGTTTCGACCAGTGCAACGGCGTCAAACCCCTTTAGCTCATCAATAAAGTCAGTGAATGAAGCCTGATATAGGGTCAGCCGGGTGCCATCCGCCTGATGCCGGTGAAGAGCCAGTTGATACCGGGCTTCCTGCAGCACCTCCTGCGAGGTATCAATCCCAACAATGCGGCGAAACTGCGGCTGCTTGGCCAGCAGCAGCAGCAACTCTCCCGGGCCACAACCCAGATCCAGTACCGTCACGGCCCCACTGCCGCAGAGGGCTTCAACCACCGTATCGAGGCGTTCTTTATGCAGAAGAGTGACCATCGGGGTCCGTTGTAAAGGTTAGCGGCCATGCAGATCTGGTGCCGCACAGATTGTTTTTATTCGAGCAGATCCTGAGGTGAATACACAACTTTGCCATGTAACAGAGAATAGTAGCGAATCCAGCCTGGCGCGTGTGACATGAAACCGGAGATGGCAATCACCACAATCAGGATGATAATGGTGTGTTGCAGGGCGAAATGCAATGCCAATAACAGCAGCAATTTCAGATAGACAGCAAAACCCCTTAACTGAACAAACCAGATCCAGCCGGAATAGGCTTCCATCCCGACCAGGACAACACCCGAAATCATGGTCAGATAAAAATACGTCGGCTCCGATGCCCTAAACATGGCGGCACCGAACATTCCCGCCATACCGATCAGGTGAATGGTCCTGACCGCGACCTTGGTCAACCGCCGTACGCTGTTATCGGGAAGATCTTTCAGAAAGGACATAAAGGAGACGGCCTCTTAAATGAATGATCTGAAACAAGGCGGACGAAACAGGTCGGCGGATTCTGTCCCACGCAACCGATCAAGTTGGTTCAACCTCGCTAAAAAGCACTACGTCGACCTTGTCGCCCGCATCAACGGTGCCCTGCGCTTCAGGCAGTACGGCAATACCATTGGCGCGCAACGATGTACGCAGGATGGCGGTATTCTGATCGCCTGAACTTTCAGCAATCAACTGCCGCCCATCGCTGAAAACCCGCACGCGATAAAACTCCAGGCGTCCTTTTTTCTTCATATGCGAACCGGCAAAGACAGCCTGGACCCGAGCTCGAAACAGCTGTTGATGCCCTATCATCTTTAGCAAAGCAGGGCGCACCAGCATTTCAAAGATGACCATACTCGACACCGGGTTGCCCGGCAGGGAGAATATCGGACGACCCTGGTGGGTTCCAAAAGCCGTCGGCTTGCCCGGTTTGATGTTGATTTTCGAGAACAGTCGCCTGACGCCGAACTCCTCCAGTACATCATTAACCAGATCGAGGTCACCCATGGAAATGCCGGCCGTGGTAATTAAGACGTCAGCATCACGGCTATCATTGAGTTTTTCCATCAGGCTTTCGCGAGAATCTCGGGCAATGCCGAGAAGGCAGGGAATGCCGCCAATGTCGCGTACGGCCGCAGCAAGGGAGTAGGCATTGCTATTAACAATCTGTCCGGGACCGACACTGTCACCGGGTTCAACCAGTTCATCGCCGGTAGACAGAATGGCAACCCGCACTCGACGATATACCTCGATGAAAGGCATGCCGAAGGTCGCCAGAACATTGATTTCCGGGGGTCTTAAAAGGGTCCCGGCAGTCAGTGTCAGATCACCTTTACGGATATCTTCTCCGCGCATCCGAATATGTCTGCCCAATCGGATTTTCCCTTTGATAATCAGCTTACCGTCAGTTTCTTCGGTTTCTTCAATGGGGACAATGGCGGCACAGGCTTCCGGAGTGGGGGCCCCGGTCATAATCCGTACAGCGGTGCCGGGCTTGACCGTCATGCCGATGGCGCTGCAGCCGGCAGGCAAATAACCATCTATGATCAGGGGTACCGGAGATTCACAATCAGCGGCATTCAGGGCGAAGCCGTCCATGGCTGAGTTATTCCAGAGCGGCAGGTCGGCAGGCGCGTGGATATCTTGTGCCAGCACCCGGCCGGATGCCTCTGATAAAGCCACCAACTCGGTCGGCAGCAACGACACAGTTTCGAGGATTAACCTGGAGGCAGAAGCAAAGCTCTCAGCCATTTATATCTCTCCGTGTTGTTCAGATCCGCAGACATGCTGCAGTGGGTTGAGTCGGCAATATACCATTGTTGATGCATAGCAGCTCGGCACCTATACGTTCTGCCTGAAACCGGTCATGGGTAGAAAAAACAACGGTGACGCCATATTTTGGCAGCCTTGCCAGCAGCCCTTCAAAAGCCGGTTGGCTGTTACCGTCGATATTAGCTGTTGGTTCATCCAGCAGCAACAGGTCAGGTTTTAATATCAGGGCGCGCGCCAGAGCTACCTTCTGGGTCTCACCGGAAGAAAGCTCTTTGGCTTGACGTCGTTCAAAGCCCTCGAGTCCGACAATGGACAGGGTTAAGGTAATCCGTCGCGCCTGTTCTTCGCGGGCAACTCCCCGCAGTTTGAGCCCGTAGGCAAGATTATCGCTGACCGTGCCCTGAAACAGATAGGGTGACTGCTCAACATAGGTGACTTTTTTACGCAATTGATCCGGATCCCTGGTGGTTGAACCGGGAAACCGAACAGCTCCACGCTGGGGATCGATTAACAGGGCCATTATTCTCAGCAAGGTGCTCTTGCCGGCGCCGTTAGCTCCGGTCAAAGCATAAACCCGCTTTGGAAAAAGCTCCAGATACTCCACAGACAAACGAAAATCACCACGACCAAAGAGAATCTGCTTCAACGTCACAACCGGTTCCATCGTCTCACCTTTGCTGTAACATGTTCAGAAACAGGTTGACAATCAATGCCACAGAGAGCAGGACAAGACCTAAAGACAGACCAAAAACAAATTCTCCTTTGCTGGTTTCAAGCGCAATAGCGGTGGTCATGGTGCGGGTTGAACCACGGATATTGCCGCCCAGCATCATCGCTACGCCGACTTCGGCAATCACTCTTCCGAATCCCGCGATCAGCGCTGCCATAACGCCAAACCGGATTTCTCTGATCAACTGGACCGAAGCCTGTAAATGCGTTGCACCCAGCGTTCTGGCCGTATCAATAACACGGTGATCGGCGCCATTGACACAGGCAAGAACATAATTGGCGACAATGGGTATGGCCAGAACTGTCTGCCCGGCAATCATCGCCACGGGAGTAAACAGCAGCCCGAGTTCGCCCAACGGCCCCTGCCGGCTGAACAGGCCGAACAACACCAGACCGATGACCACCGTCGGCATCGCCATCAGGGTATTGAGCAGGGTAATCAGCACCCTGCGTCCGGGAAACCGCCGCAAGCCAAGCCACAAACCGACAGGGATACCAAGAGCCGCCGCAATGACAATGGCAACGCAGGCAGTATAAAGGGAGGTCCAGACAGCAAGCTGAACCTCCCGATCAAAACTGAAAATCAATTCGACAGCCGCAAACAGGGAGTCGGACAAATAGTTCACGCATACCTCTTAGTGCGTATAAAAGAGTTGATCTCCGGCCATCTGAAAACTGTTGATGAACTCTTGTCGACTCTCCGAGGTCATAAAGTCAAGGGATTTCTGAGCAAAGACCTGCTTGATGCGGGGTGCCGTGCGGGACAAACCATGATGACCACAGTCGCTTTCATTGCACCGGAATGTCATCAAACTGCATTTGCAGCAAATCCACTGACAATATCCGCTCGTCCAACAGCCCTCCCTGTCCGAGTAGAACCTTGCAGACTTCCGCTGCTTGAAAACTTCCCACAACCGCTGGAGTAAAGGACGGATTGCCGAATGTCGACTCGATCCCCTTACCTGCTGTCCAGTTGGCGTAGAGCTTTTGCATGGTGCCTTGACCTGGTTTGATGCAACCCACCTGACCAAACCAGCCGGCAATCGCGCCATACACCAGAGGAACCTCAACCTGATGGCAGATCTGTTCAAGATCAAGGCGGCCCTTGACATTGTCGATAGCGTCAACCACAACGTCGACGCCGCTCAGGATGTCGACACCGTTGTCTCTTCCCACAATAACCTGCCGCGGTTCGACCTTAACAGCGGGATTGATCTCTGTAACCCGACTGACAGCTGCGGCCACCTTGGAAGTTCCGAGATTAGCGATTGTTGATAGCAGTTGCCGGTTCAGGTTGTGCTCTTCAAAAACATCCGAATCGATTACCCGCAACCGACCGACACCCAGCCGTGCCAGTTCTTCGATGACATAACCACCCAGACCGCCGCAACCTACCACGGCCACCCGTGATTTTAACAGCTGGAGCTGCTGTGTTATTGAGATCATGTGACGGTTACGCTGGTAACGAGCGGGGAGAAAACCGGACTGCATGATAAGTTCGTCAGCTTCGCTGCAGGTTACACCAAACAGATCCATCAATTTCAGCTGATTCGGCCAGGAAACGAGATCGCCCTCAGCGTGCCCGGAAAAAAAATCCTTCAGTTGTTCAAGGTCAATATTTTTCATTTTATCCCCCTCCGACCAGGGGGAAAATCGCCAGGACATCATTATCGGCAAGCTGCCGTTGTAAATCGACATGCACTGAATTCAACAACAGAATGCCAATTTCCGTTTCCGGTATCTTCAACTCCCTGACAACATCGGCAACTGTCGTTGCTGGTGGATACTCCCGGATCTCGCGATCAAAGCGGTCAATGCGAAATGAGGCAAAAAGTTTAACCGTAACCTGTATCATGGTACTCCTCCGCTCATGGGGATCATATATGGGTGCGAGGTGGGAAAGGGAAAGTAAGGAAAGGTTCAGTCTTTCCAGACTACCTTTAATAAAACCGTCTGTTGAGGGGCCAGGGTTGTCAGCAGTTTCCCCCCCAGCTCAGCACATGGGTACAGTTGGCTATTCAGAGCAAAAGAATCGCAACCGTCCCGGAATGAAGAAGCTCCTTCATCCAACAATGTGATCAGCTCAGCTCCTGAAAGAAGAACCCCCCTTTCCAACAACAAAGGGCCGACCTCTTGCATGAGCATATTGAACAGCTTGATTTTAACCTTGCCCGCGCCAATCGTAGCTGTCTGTGTCGGATGATAGGTAATTTCGCCACGCATGGCGGCCAGATGTCCGCCACGACGCATGGTCGAACCGACCAAACCAGGCATGGCTGATGACAGGGCCAGGGTTGATCCATCTTTGACAATTGACGCAGCTGCATCATCAATTGCCTTGCCATCGAGAAACAGGGTCGTAATCCGATCCGTCACATAAGCTTCAGCGATACCGAGCTGGTTATTCAAGAGTTTCATAACGTTATCGCCGGTTATCACCGGCAACCAGACACCCCGTTGCAGCAGCGGATAAAATTCGCTGATCAAGTGTGCTTTAAGGGTTAACTGTAAATTCAGATCGGTAGCAGCTTGCATCGTCGGCCCTTCTTTAAAAAATATGTAATTATTCAGCTCTATCCTTGCGCAGGGCCTTTGGATCCTGTGGCAAGGGTGTTTGTCGCCATGGACGGCGACAACAAGCGGTCATGGATGACCCAACGGGAAACAATCGCGTCCCTTGATATAGAAACCCCGATCCGGTACTGAATAGATACAAAAATATATAAATAGCAATCTGTTAAAAAAACCGGGGCCGTTAACGCGCCCCGGTCTTTTTTCTGTCAGAAATCAGATGATATCAGCTCCAGTTGTAAAGCTCGTCAAGCTCTTCATCCTTGACCGCA
>NZ_JCBCBS010000041.1:0-5290 GCF_059864205.1 Pelovirga sp. | reverse complement strand
CTCGCGGGTATGCCATATTCGCAGCACGTAAACAATAGACTGCTGGATTTCGTAACGCATCTCATAGTGACCAACAAGAATTCTCCGAACCTCACGTGGATCAAATTCGTCGAGTCGCTCCCCAATACGAGGATGTGTCAGAAATTTTGCTGGGGCAGCCGCCAATGTTTGTACTGTTCGTGCCGCAGCACGTTGGTCTACTGGCGTCAAAAAATCATAGAGTCGCGCCAAGTCAGATAGGGCTTTGCTTGTCCATTTTAATTCCATCAGTGCGGCACATCCATCGGTTTGTCTGTGTCAAGACTATCTGCCCAAGCCTGGACAGTTTGGTGATCAAGAACATGACCAGAATCCACATCCGCCAGCGCCTCCCTTGTCAGGCGGTTGCGCTCTTCTTCTTGGTCAAGCCATTCTGAGAGCGCCTGCTTCATTATCCAGCCGCGAGATCGTTCACGCTGAGAAGCCATCTGATCGATCTTTTCAGCCATCGTTATAGGAACGTGTGCTGTCAGCACTTTAGTTTTTACTTGTGCCATTGTGATCTCCTCTCTAAGCATGTGTGCGTATTCCGGAGCAAAACAGCCACCGATTCCGATCCAATCTGGGCCACTTTTTCCTGATGAGCTGAATCACTGGCCCAATGTCACCGGAATACGCACATGTGACCAATCATAACGATTTATTTACAATCATAACGATTAACTATGACTAAATCAATCCGCAAAAGCATATTTGCAGCGACAATGAGAAGGCATTCCCCCGAAGAACAAGTACGTTTTTTTCGCTTGTTAATTCGGCAGAAAATACCATAAGTCGTCCGGTATTAGCTGATGATGTTTAAGGTGGTTGCTTTTGGGATTCTTACAAGCCCTGCATTATCAGAAATCCCCGCCTGAATCGCCGAGCGGGGATTTGCTGTACTTATGGTCGCAACTCTGGATTGTCAATCTTTTTTGGCCCAATTGATTATACTGTTGAGAATGCACTCAATATAAAGGAGTTGATATGAAGCTTTTTGTCGTAATGGGGAGTCTCAATGCTTTTCTCGCGGTAGCTCTCGGAGCTTTTGGTGCTCATGGGCTAAAGAGTAAAGTTTCGGTAGACATGCTGGCGGTCTGGCAGACCAGCGTGCAGTATCACATGTTTCATGCTCTGGGTTTGATTTTACTTGGGATATTGATACATCTGTTTCCGCAGACAGGTCTGTTGCGGGCTTCAGGATGGCTACTGTTTTCCGGGATTGTTCTTTTCTCCGGCAGCCTCTATGTGATGGTTGTCAGCGGCGTACGTGCTCTTGGTATGGTGACACCTATTGGTGGCATGACTTTCCTGATGGGTTGGTTATTGTTGGCGTTTTGTTTATTCCGTAACCCGTGAATGGATCGAATCATTAAGTCAGATCTAATGACCTTACACCATGAAGCTCAAGCACAAGCCAGACCAAAATGCATGGAATTGCGGATTAAGCGGCAGCCAGAACGCTATCTGTAAAAATATTCACAAGGAGGCTTCTCAGTGATTGCAGTGATCTTTGAAGTATCGCCAGCAGACTCTTACGCCACGAGCCGCGAGAACCTCTTCTACCTCTCTTCAAATCATAGAGAATCGTTGGTATAGCCATACAGCGTGACTGGTTACGGCTGCAGGGAATTGATAGCCTTTATAAATAGAGATTTGATTATTCATACACTCATTCTGAATATTCTGAATGGAAGAGCGTTAAGTTGACAATACCTGGAAGCAGCATGCCGCTACCGAAAAAGGATAGGGATTAATCATGAATATGTTTCAGAGAGTGCTTTTGGTCGATTCATCGACCGGTTTTTACAAGACAAAAAAATACAGTTTTGATCGATATTTCGGACCGATTGACCTCGGTATTCATCTGGCCGAGAAACATCACAGTCTCAATTTCGGGGTTGGCATCTTTGCCGGCTCCATCTTGCCGGGTTCGAATCGGCTGATGGTGACCGGCTTTTCCCCTTGCTGGCAAGGGAACTATATCAGTTCCATGGGAGGGGCAGGGTTGGTCTTCAACAATTTGGGGATCAACATGCTCAGCCTGGTGGGTAAGGCTCCGGTTCCCTCGGTACTTTTTCTGAACCGTACTCATGGTGAAGAGATTGAGGTGGAGATCGTTCCGCTCGATATTGAGAATATCTGGAACTCTGGGAGAACCGGGGTGTACTCGCTCACTGACCAGGTTTATGAGATGTTCAAGGAGCGCTACGAAAATGATCCGCGTATTCTGGTGACCGGACCGTCGGCACAGGAAACCGACATGGGTGGCATTATGTCGGTTCCAATTAACAAGGGGGAGATTAGCTATGTCGATACCTGGGCCGGTCGTGGCGGTTTCGGTAGCGCGATGGTGCAGAATCACGGCATTGTCGCGATTATCTATGGCGGCACTCTGGTTGACGAAGACTTCCGTGATCGCAAGGTGGCCGATGAGTGGTTTCAGAACAAGTATGATCTGCGGCTGATGAAGAAAGATCTGGAGGTGACCAGCAAGTATCGCTTCGACGAAAAGTTCAACACTGGCGGAACATTTGGCGTTAATTACGCCTCAGTCGGGGGGCGAATTATGGCCTTCAATTACCGTACGAACTCCTGGAGCGAAGATGAACGTCTTTCCCTGCATCAGAATTTGGTTGTTGATCACTACCTCAAACAGTTCAACGACGAGACTATCAAAAACAAACAGCAAGCCACCTGTGGCGAGCCCTGTGTCGCTGTATGCAAGAAGATGAATGGAAAGTACAAGAAGGACTTTGAGCCCTACCAAACCATGGGGCCGTTGTGCGGTATCTTTGACCAACGGGCGGCGGAAAAGCTCAACCATCACTGTGATGCCATGGGTTTTGACGCCATCTCAAGCGGAGGTGTTCTGGCTTGGCTGATGGATTTGCTCGACGGGAAACTTTTATCCCTCGCAGAACTCGGCGTCACACGATTGCCAAAGTGGGAAATGACAGAATTCGATGTCGTTCAAGATTCGATGCACAATGCCGAACTTGGCTGCGAACTGATCGACGCTATACTGGAGCGCCGCGGTATTATTGACTTTAGAGAAGGGGTGCGTAAATGGAGCCGTATTCATTCACGGGCGAAAGGAACTGCACTACATAATCGATTCGTCTATACCGCTCACAATCGCCGAGGGTGGATGGTTCCCAATCAGTATTGGGTCTCCGGTGTTCTCGCTCCGATGGCGATGATGGGCAGATATTACATGATCTACAGCTACGACTTCATCCCACCCCGGGCCCTAGGGCGGATGTGTGCAGAGCGGATGAAAAAAGAGTTGCTGATAGACAACATGGGCCTCTGCCGCTTTCACCGTGGATGGGCCGAGGAAATGATGCCGGAAATCATGGGCTCGCTCTATAATTGCAAGGATAAGTTCCTGCAATCCATCGATGTTCTTGCAAGTCGGATTAACAGCCGTAACAGCCCAATTTTCTGGGAATCGGAATCCAATATCGACTATTTGCTGAGTTTTCTGCAGCGCAAAAAAGAAGTCGACAAAGACCCTGACCCGCGCCTTGGGGAATGGCTTGAAAAGTTTGATCGCGACAAGGCTGAAGCGGCCAAGGAGTTTTGGTACGAAACTCTGATGGGGATAGATGAAAGCTTGCGGGAATTTTTTTAAATCATCATTGATGCTTTCGCAAAAAGTATCCGGTTAGCTGGCTAAGCAAAAAGCGCCAAATGCAAGGCGCGCGTTTGTTGAGCAATGAGGCGTACTTAGGTACGTCGAAGCAGCGAAATAAACGCAGCAACGCGGCAGTTTGTGAGTTTTTTCTTAGCCATCATCATTCGTAATCAAACTGACCCAACCAGAGTCCAAATGGTTGGGTCAGTTTTTTATGTTGCGCAGGAATGATTCCTTACTTCATCTAGAGACAAATCGCACCGAATAGGTTTGTAAAAAGTCAGGATCTTACTATCGGAAACGGAAATCGGATTGATGATCCTGTTTTCAAAAGCAGCAAGTTTTGACCGAGATAAGCGTCTTGGATTTTGTGTCACATTGTATTCTGATCCGAAAAGACGAGTTGATAGAATCTTACTGAATACCCTGCATTACCGGAATGATCAGAAAACTCAACGGTAGGATATTTCTTTACTGTTGATTGTGAGAGCCTTGCTGCCTTGCTTTACTCCAAGCAAATAGGCAGATATCACTGTCTTTCCTTCAGGAGGTCATGGAAAGAGTGAAACTTTTTTTCATATCCTTCTTTTAAAGACCACCGTTCGATTTCAGCAATGTCGATGTCAGAGGCATATGCGACAAGGAGAGCCTGTTCCAGGCACTGCTGATCATTCCAATGGAAATAGGCGGCCAATCGATCCTTGACGCAGTCTGTTGGAGATAACGCCGCCAACTCTCCCGTTTCAAAGCTCAACACGACAATTTTTTGCGGCGTTTCATCCCCTACTGCCAAAGGGCCGGCAGGAAACTCAAGAAAATACTGGGTCTCTGGGTGGGTAAAATACTTAGCCTCTTCCTGAAAACCGATCTCGGCCAAAACTTTTTTCAACTTGCGCCGCCCAGAGGATATGTTCTCGATAAAATCCAGGTCGTAAGACACGTACCGCCCTTCACTGTAGATAGCCACGCAGCCACCTCCAGAAAGAACTACGTCGATGCCATTTATTTGGAGATGGGTGCAGACGAAAGCAGCCAGTTCTCCCATGGTCATTGTGTGGATCTTTTTCACAGAGGTTTTCCTTTTCTTCGCGGCCGTTTTCTTACCATGACCAGCTGCTCACGTTCGCTGTCAGAATAAAAGGAAAGCGCTTTATCCAGCAAAGCTTTCAGCTCTTCAAGGAATGGATAGCGCGGGTTAAAAGCATAAAGACGCGTATTGCCAACCAAGCGACTGTACAGTACCCTTCCGACCTCCAGATTTTCAAACTGGTTTTGAATCGATCGAAGATCTGCTCCGTAAAATTTGGCTACTTCTCTCGGATAACCTTCTTCTCTGGCGAAAAGATATAAAAGAACCCTTTCTTTGTTGACGGTTCCAAGTAAAGCCTCAAGCATCCCGTCCTCCATTTTTGACGTGTATTGCTCACCTAAGTGACGTATGTATTCCATCAAATGACGTACTTTATCCGTCAAGATACTTGATTGTAGCGGTATTTACAATAACCAGATTTGCCCATCGAATTGCAAAAAATGCTGATTGTGTTCGGGATAAGGATCAAAGGAATATCGACAGCAGGGTGTCTGAAAAAAAGCGCAATACAGGAATACCCCGCCTGGATCGACAGACGGGGT
>NZ_JCBCBS010000008.1:0-2664 GCF_059864205.1 Pelovirga sp. | reverse complement strand
CACCAAGACACCAAGGTCACCAAGAAGAGCAAAAAATTAGGGTTTGCAATCAAAAGCTTTATCTTGTTTCTCTTGGTGTTCTTGGAGCCTTGGTGGCTAAAAAAAGATTGTGACCAGAACATTCCATTTTCAGGAAGGATGCCCAAAACCATGAGCCATTGTGAAAAGAAGACGGTTGCGGACTGGGAAGCTCAGGCAAAAAAAGAGCTCAAAGCCGACAACCTTTCCGCCCTGACCTGGCAGACACCGGAAGGTATCGCCGTCAAGCCGCTCTATACTGCCGCTGACACCGCCAACCTGCCCCACACCGATACCCTGCCCGGTCTTGCTCCCTTCATTCGCGGACCGATGGCGACCATGTACGCCGGTCGGCCGTGGACGGTGCGTCAGTACGCCGGCTTTTCCACCGCCGAGGAGTCCAACGCCTTCTACAAACGTAACCTCGCCGCCGGTCAGCAAGGCTTGTCCGTCGCCTTTGACCTCGCCACCCATCGCGGCTACGACTCCGACCATCCGCGCGTTGTCGGCGATGTCGGCAAGGCCGGGGTTGCCATTGACTCGGTTGAGGACATGAAGATCCTCTTTTCCGACATTCCCCTCGACAAGGTCTCGGTCTCCATGACCATGAACGGCGCGGTGCTGCCGATCATGGCCAACTACATCATTGCCGCCGAGGAGCAGGGGGTCAAACCGGAGCAGTTGGCCGGCACCATCCAGAACGATATCCTTAAAGAGTTCATGGTGCGCAACACCTATATCTATCCGCCCGAACCCTCGATGCGCATCATCGGTGACATCATCGAGTACACCAGCAAGTATATGCCCAAGTTCAACTCCATCTCCATCTCCGGCTACCACATCCAGGAAGCCGGTGCCAACAACGCCCTCGAGCTGGCCTTCACCCTCGCCGACGGCCTGGAGTATGTGCGCACCGCCATCGCCAAAGGCCTCGATATCGATGCCTTTGCGCCACGCCTGTCATTCTTCTTTGCCATCGGTATGAACTTCTTCATGGAAGCCTCCAAACTGCGCGCCGCGCGCTTTCTGTGGGCCGAGCTGATGGCTCAGTTCAACCCCAAAAATCCCAAATCCTCCATGCTGCGCACCCACTGCCAGACCAGCGGCTGGAGTTTGACCGAGCAGGACCCCTACAACAACGTGGTGCGGACCACCATCGAAGCCCTGGCGGCGGTCTTAGGCGGCACCCAGTCGCTGCACACCAATGCGCTGGATGAAGCCATCGCCCTGCCCACCGACCACAGCGCGCGCATCGCCCGCAATACCCAGCTGGTGATTCAGGAGGAAACCGGCATCTGCAATGTCGTCGACCCCCTGGGTGGCTCCTACTATGTGGAATCCCTGACCAATGCCCTGATCGAAGAGGCCCGCACCATTATCAATGAAGTCGAAGGCCTCGGCGGCATGACCAAGGCGATCGAAACCGGCATGCCCAAACTGCGCATCGAGGAATCGGCGGCGAAAAAACAGGCCGCCATCGACAGTGGTCGCGATGTCATCGTCGGGGTCAACAAATACAAGCTTGCCAAGGAAGATCCCATCGACACCCTCGATGTCGACAATGCCGCCGTCCGCGACAGCCAGATTGCCCGCCTCAACCAGATGCGCGCACAGCGCAACGAAGCCGCCTGCCAGGGAGCCCTTGACGCCATCACCGCAGCAGCGGAAAATAACAGTGGCAACCTCCTTGAACTCTGCGTTAATGCCGCACGGCTGCGGGCCAGCGTCGGTGAGATTTCCGACGCCATGGAGAAGGTCTACGGCCGCCACCGCGCCGAAATCAGACTTGTTTCCGGAGCCTATGGATCAATTGTGAGTGAAGACAGTGACTTTGCCGCGCTGAAAAAGCGTGTTGACGACTTCGCCGCCAGAGAAGGACGGCGCCCGCGCATCCTGATTGCCAAGATGGGGCAGGATGGTCATGACCGTGGCGCCAAGGTGGTGGCCACCGCCTACGCCGATGCCGGCTTTGATGTCGACGTCGGTCCGCTGTTCCAGACCCCGGACGAAGCCGCCAAGATGGCGGTAGAAAACGATGTCCATGTCGTCGGCGTCTCCAGCCTCGCCGCCGGCCACAAGACCCTGGTGCCGCAACTGGCCGCCGAGCTGCAAAAACTTGGTGCCGATGATATCGCCATCGTCTGCGGCGGCGTCATCCCGCGCCAGGATTATGACGCCCTGTACGCCGCCGGCGCCGCCAAGATCTTTGGGCCCGGCACCCCGATTACCTTATCCGGCATGCAGACCCTGGATGCAATTGAGGGGAAATAAGCACAGAAAACCATTAGCCACCAAGGCACCAAGAACTCCAAGAGGGACAAAGACAAAGATCTGGGTTTAAAAGCTTTGTACCTTTAACAAAAAAATATTCAGACTTTCTTGGAGTCTTGGTGGCTGGTTTAAAAAGTGTTTTATAAGAAAATTGCGTCCAAGGCACCAAGAACTCCAAGAGGGACAAAGACAAAGATCTGGGTTTAAAAGCTTTGTACCTTTAACAAAAAAGTATTCAGACTTTCTTGGAGTCTTGGTGGCTGATTTAAAAAGTTTTTTAAAAGAAAATTGCGTCCAAGGCACCAAGAACTCCAAGAGGGACAAAGACAAAGATCTGGGTTTAAAAGCTTTGTACCTTTAACAAAAAAGTATTCA